>JBDTRV010000021.1:0-11679 GCA_039931475.1 Burkholderiales bacterium
TGCACTGGCTTGCCCTGGGCTGGCGCGACATCCGGCGCTGCCCGCTGCTGTCGCTAACGCACGGAGCGGTGCTCGCGCTGTTCGGTGCGCTGTTGTTCGTGCTCTTTTCCAACCGCTTCTGGCTGCTCGCGGGCGCGTTCTCGGGCTTCATGGTGGTGGCGCCGGTGCTGGCCTCGGGCCTGTACGCGGTGAGCCGATCGCTTGCGTTGCGCGGCAGCGCGAGCTTTGCCGACGTGAGCGCCACCTGGCTGCGCTTTTCCGACGAACACGGCAAGCGCGACACGCGCCTCGTGCGCTTCGGCCTGCTGCTGGCACTCGCGGGCACCGGCTGGGTGCTCACCTCGGCTGCGTTGATCACGTTGTTTGCGCCCCATTCGATCGATCGACCGGCCGATTTTCTGCGCCATGTGCTGCTCGCCCGGGGCGACCTGCTGTTCGAGTTCTGGCTGCTTTTGGGCGGGGTGCTCGCGGCGCCGGTGTTTGCATCCAGCGTAGTGGCCATGCCGCTGCTTTTGGACCGGCCGGTGCGGGTGCTCGATGCGGTGCTCACAAGCTGGCGCGTGGTGCTTGAAAACCCGCTGCCGATGGCGGTCTGGGCCGCGCTAATCCTGCTGCTCACGCTCGCGGGGTTCGCCACCGCGCTGGTCGGGCTCGTGCTGGTCGTGCCGCTGCTTGGCCACGCAAGCTGGCATGCCTATCGCGATCTGGTCGTGCCGGCCGGCGGCACCGCCGATGGTGTGGGCGCGCCGCCGGGGCTTGCTTCGGTGCGCGCGGAGCAACCGGTTCGATGAGCTCCGGCACCATCTTCGGCTTCACCGAAGCCCAGATCGCGAAGTTCGGGCTGACCTTCGGCATTGGCGCGTTCATCCTCTACATGCTGTTCATCATCGGCCATCTCGCGTGGGAGTCCAAAGCCGGCAAGTTCGGCACCTTCGTGATCTTCCTCGGCCTGGCGTTCGGGATGTTCGGCTTCATCGCCAAATTCGTGATTCAGTGGGCGCTCGGGATCAAGTAGGAGCGAAATGCTACGTTATTTGTAGCTAGATACGTCCAATGGACGAGCGGTGAAGGCATTTTCTAGCCATAAAAACAGGCGGCGGCAGGCAGCGGTGCTTTACAACGCTCAACGCCCAACGCCCAACGCCCAACGCTCAACGCTCAACGCTCAACGCTCAACGCCAACCGGTATTCCCGGCGCGTCGCCGAAACCCTCGGTTGTGTGTTGTATTTCACGCAAAAGGCGAGCGCTCAAAGTGCAAGCAACGGTACTGGCGACCCGGGCCGTGGTAGCCGGGCGGGCAGCCACGAAAACCCAAACGGCGCGGATCCGTTGGCTGCGGTCGATGCGTGGTTTTCGGGCGGCCACACGGGGTAGGCCGGCGCAGTTCGGCAGGCGCACCGCGCTTGACCGAGCTCTGCCCAACTCCCGTCCGTGCGCCGATGCCGGGCGCGGCGAAGCAGGCGCCGTTGTTACAACTCTTCGCGCCCGGCCATGACTCGGACCGTTCTCACTGCGACGATTGCCCTCGCGTCCGGTGCTTCGGGCGGCAAGCACTAGTGCCAACCTTTGGTTTTTTCATTTTGAGGATCGAAATCATGAGCAAGAAATTCACCGCGGCGAGCATCGTCGCCATGGCCGCCCTGTTGTCCAGCACGGCATTCGCCCAAAGCGGCGGCATCACGATTCCCGGCGTCGGCTCGGCCAAGGGCTCGATCGGATCGGACATCAAGAACTCGCACATCACCGTGTCCAACAACAAGGCGAGGGACGTGACGGCCGGCGGCGGCAAGATCGGCATCAAGATCGCGGAAGTCTCGATGGATGGCATTGCCAACGTCAACAGCGTGAACATCACCGGCTCGCGCGTGACGGACTCGACCATCTCCGTGATCGGCAACGAAGCCGACGGCATCCGTGCGATCGGTGGCACCGCCAACGTGAACACCGTCAACATCAACTGATCGGCCAGTGCCTGGTTGGGGTGGCCGCACCCTGTTGCTATTGATTTAGTTGCAACAAACGACCACCCCACCGGCGGCGAAGGCCTTTTTCTTCTCAAGTGCGTCTGCCTCGACGCAACGCACAAGACCTCTTAGGAACGAAGAGCAGACATGTCAGCAGGTTCAGCATTCATCCGGTGGCGCAAGCCAGTGTTCATGGCAGCGGCGGTCGGCGGCGCGTTCGCTGTCGCGCCGTTGGCGATGGCGCAGGAGGGGGTGCTGCACGGGCTGGGGTGGGTCACCGCGCGGCCCGGCACAGAAGTGTCGGGCCAATCGGTTGTGCGCATCAACGGCAACCGGTCGATGGCGGCGGTGGAATCCAGCGGCGGCAAGGTCAGCGCGGGGTTCGGGATCGCGGGCTCGGTCGATCTGATCGCCACCACGCAAATCAACACCGTGGGGCTCGATGCGCTCACGGTGCGCGGCACCGAGCTTTACGTGCAGCGCAACCAGACATTCGGCTCGATCCGCGCCATTGGCGGCGCGGCATCGGCAAACAGCGTGCTGATCTCGGGCGGCGCCGGCCGGCGGCCGCTTGAAGGCAGCCGCTTCAGCATCGGAGACAACCGCGCCGGCAACATCGACGCGCTCGGCGCCGAGGCGACCGTGCTGCTGGGCCTGGGCTCGCTGCAACTGCCCGGCCGCGCCAGCGCCAACAGCGTGTTGATGGATGACAGCAACGTGCGCGCGATCGAAGTCAACACAACCGGCAACCGCGCCGACGGCATCGCCAGCGTCGGCGGCGCGGCGCTGGGCAATGCGATGACCGTGGCGCGCAGCGACCTGCGCGATCTGCGCGTGACGCAGCACGGCAACACGGCGCGCGGCATCACCGCGGGCGGCGGATCGGCCGGCATCGGCTGGGGGGTGCTTGCGAGCGTTGATCTGACCGGCGTGGCCGCCGGCAACGCGCTGACCGTGGCCGGCAGCGGGATCGACGGCGCCACGGTGGTCCAGCAAGGCAACTTGGTGGAGGGCATGTGGGCGCTTGGCGGCAGCGCGCTGGCCAACAGCGTGAACCTGGCCGACTACCAGGGCGCGAGCCTCGGCCAATGGCGTGCGCTGCTCTCGAACAACGAGGCCAGAGACGTCAACGCCACTGGCGGCAGCGGCTCCGTGCTTAAGGGCGCGTTGGCCGATGTGCGCATGGACGCCTCGGCGCTGGCCAACAGCATCTCGGTGCAAGGCGGCGATCTGCGCGGCGCGAACCGGCACGTGTTGAGCGGCAACATAGCGCAAGGCGTTCAGGCGATCGGCGGCGCCGCGGCGGCCAACAGTGTGTGGCTTTCAGAGTCCACCACGAGCGCAAGCGACCTCACCCTCACCACCAACACTGCGCAGCGTATCGATACCGCCGGCGGCAGTGCGACCTTGGGCGGCGGGCTGGTGGGGGAATTCGAGCGCAATGGCCGCGCGCTGGCGAATTCGGTGGCGCTGGATGGCCGGTCGGAACTGGCGAACTCGCCCATCACGATCAACCGCAACCAGGCCGCCGATGTGCGCGGCTCGGGCGGCTTCGCGGCGGCCAACAGCGTCATGCTCAGCCACGGACAAATCAAGAGCGGCTCGATCCACATCGACGGCAACACCACGGCCGGCGTGCGCGCCAACGGCTTCGCGGGCAGCCTCGGTGCCGGCCTGCTGTTTTCCACCGAGCAGAGCGCGAGCGTGCTGGCCAACAGCCTGGGCGTGTTCGGATCGGAAATCGAGCCGGCCAAGGTACTGATCTCGCGCAACGACGCGCGCGAACTGGCGGCGGAGGGCGGCAAGGTCAATGCAAACAGCGTTTCGGTCGAAGCTGGAGATGGCATCGGCTCGCGGCTTGCGGCATCGGTCGTGATCTACGGCAACCGGGTCGCGCAAATGCAAAGCGGCGCCAGCTCGATGGCCGGCCCGGCCCATGCGTTCAGCAGCGAGAGCATCGCGCGCGCGGCGGCCAATTCGCTGGTGCTTCTGGACGACGTGCGCCTCGACGCAAGCTCGCCCGTGCGGATCACCGACAACCAGGCCAGCAACGTCGGCGCGATCGGCGGCACCGCGCTGGTGAACACGCTGGGTGCCTACCGCGGCGCCCGGATCGAGGGCAGCCCGGTGAACCTCTCGGACAACCGCGCCGAAGATATTGCCACCGGCGGCGGCTATGGCCAGGTGGCGGGGGCCGGTAAGGCAAAGAACGGCGTCCTGGTGGCGAACGGCGTCTACCTCGAGGGCAATGGCGACGTGCGCCTGATTGATTCGCCGGTGACTGTGTCGACCAACACCGCGCGCGGCCTGAATGCCGATGGCGGACGCATCAACGTGAATGCGCTTTCGATCAACGGCGAAGGCACGGTCAACGGCAGCCGCTTTTTGTTCTCGGAGAACCAGGCCGAGGTCATCGCGAGCGAAGGCAGCGAGGGCACGCTGGCTGGCCATGCGGTTCTGGGGCGCGGCGTCGGCCATACCGGCGCGAACTCGGTGCAGGTGATGGGCACGCTGCAATCGAGTCCCATGCAGTTGCAGGGCAACTTCGCGAGCAACGTTCGCACCAGCAAGGGCATTGCGCTGGCCAACAGCGTGGCGGTGGACGCGGGCGCTTCGAGCCGCGACATGCCCGCGAGCCTCATCGACAACCGCGCGAACGATGTGAGCGCCGACGAGCGTAAGACGGCGCTGGCCAACAGTGTGCTCAACGAGGGCAACATCGAGGCCAGCCGGGTGTCGATCGAGCGCAACCACCAGGCAAGCGCCAAGGCGTCGAGCGGCGACGCGATGGCGAACAGCGTGCGCAACCGCGCGGGCGGCTCGATCGCATCGTCCTCCATCACCGTGTACGGCAACGAAGGCAGCGCCGATCGCGAGGGCGTGGTCAACAGCGTGGATTCGAGTCGGGTGATCGCGTCGAGCCAGATCAGCATCACGAGCAATCGCGGCAGCGCGAGCGGTGGCGGGCTGGTCAACTCCGTGGGCAACGGCGGCCGTATCGAGGGCAGCCGCATTCAGATTCTCGGCAACCAGGGTAGCGCGGAACAAGGTGGGCTTGCGAATTCGATCAGCAACGAAGGGCGCATCGAGGGCGCCCGCATCACGATCTCGGGCAATCGCGGCACCGCCAGCCGCGGCGGCACGGTCAATAGCGTGAAGAACTCGAGCTCCGCCACGATCATCGGCGCGCGCATTTCAATTCTGGGCAACCAGGGCACGGCCAGCGGCGGCGGCATGGTCAACAGCGTGGACAACCAGGGGCGCTTGACCGGCACGATCGACATCGTCGGCAACCGGGGCAGCACCAATGGAGGCGGCACGGTCAACTCGGTGGTCAATCGCGGGCTGATCAGCGGCCAGGTGGTGATCTCGGGCAACAGTGGCACTGCCACGGGAGGCGGCACCGCGAATTCGGTGATCAACCGTGGCGTCATCACGGGTAAGGTCGCCATCATCGGCAACCATTCGTCGGTCGGGCCGATCATGACGACGGGCAGCGTCCGGGTCAGCACGGGCGGCGTGGTGAGCGGCGGGGCCGGTGTGACCGGCAATGTGCCGTGGGCCACCGGGCCGGCGCTGACCTTGCCGCCCACTGGCATCATCAACAACAGCGTGACGGTAGGGCCGGTGCTGACCCGCCTGAACATGTAGCGCATCTGGCTTGATGAAGTCCATAACGAAGCACAAAGGAGATACCTCATGAACAGCTTGTTTTGCAGCGCAAATCGTCGGCGGGCGTCGACTCTTGCGGCGATAGCCGGGGCCGGGGCGTTGCTCGCGCTTGGCACACCGGCTTCGGCCCAGATGATCAACTACAACGAGCAGTTGGCCGTCTACAAGGACAACCGCGACTCCGGCGTGAAGGTGACCGACGTCGTCACACCGGGCGTGGCGGCGCGTGCGCGAGTGGCGCGCGCAATCAACCAGAATCAGGTGGTCAACGAAGCGGCGCTGTTGCAGCCGGACGGCACCTTGAAGCTGCCGCAAAACCAGACCAACCTAGTGGTTCGCACCGACTACGGCGATGTGCGGCAAGGGGCGGACGGCGTGGTGCGCATCGCGAGCCCGAGCATCCAGGGCAACGTGACCGGCAACGTGACCTTGCTCGTCGACGGGCAGGGCGTGCGCAACATCACCGTGCTCAACAACCCGCGCTGACGCGGACCACGGACCGCGGACACGGACCGCACTGACATGGCCCGCGGAGACCTAGCGCGCGGCGCTTTCAAATGACGCCTGCCAAAAAAGAACAACGATGACTCCAAAAACCCGAACTAGAACCATGACAAGAACAACAACCGCCGCCCTGATTGCCACCGGCGCCCTGCTGCTTGGCGGCTGCGCCACCACCGCGAACACGCTGGAAGACGCCAATCGCATGCTCGCCGAGCGCGAAGCCGCCAAGAGCCTGCCAACAGCGAACCTGAGCGAATACGCCGGCGCGCTCGGCCGCTTCGGCCACATGCTCGAGATCTACAAGCAGGGCGATCCGGTGGTCTACATGCAGACCCGCGCCATCCTTGACGCCACCAACCTCTCCAACCCGCTGGTCGGCTCGGAGATTCCGGGCGACATCACTGAGATGGTGCGCACGGCCGTCAACCGGATCGGCGCGCGCATCGTCTACGTGCCCTACCACCCCGACTACCTGATCGCGCAGGCGCAGCTCGGTGGCCGTTTCGGCGTGACCATGCCCGACTTTTTGATCACCGGCGCCCTGACCGAATTCGACCGCGCGCTGACCGGCGCCGGCCGCTCCAACAACCTGAGCCTGAACTTCGGCAGCGGCCGGGGCGAGACCGACGCGGGCGCCGATTTCAAGCGAGTCGCGATCTTCTCGGCGCTGGCGCTGGACCTGAACTTGGTTAGCTTCTCGACGCAGCAGATGGTGCCGCGCATCCAGGCTTCCAACGTGGTCAAGGTGCTCAACTTCAGCTCCGAGAACAACGCGAGCCTGGGTTTTTACGGCGATGCGTTCGGCTTCAAGATGGAAGGCAAGTATTTGCAGGGCCGCCATTCGGCGATTCGCACCTTGGTCGACCTGAGCGTGCTTGAACTGATGGGCAAGGCGACCAACACGCCCTACTGGCGCTGCATTCCGAACGGCAAGCCGGACGCGGTGGTGCTGGAGAACATGCGCCGCTCGTTCGAGCAGTTGTCGCCCGAACTCAAAGTGGGCCTGATTCAGGTGATGCTGCGCAAATACGGCGAGGACGTGACGGTGAACCAGCAGCTCGACGAGCCGACCCGCGCCGCGTTGCAACGCGTTTATTCCAGCCGCTTCCCGCAGGTCGGCAACAGCGTCGACGTGTTGACCTGGCAGGGTTTCGAGCCGCTGTTCTTCAACGTGCCGATGCCGTGGGAGCAGACCGTGGCAGTGGCGCCGGCTGGTTCCGCCACGGCTCCGGCGACCGGCACCACTGGTAACACCGGCACAACGCCACCGGCAGACCCGGGCGCAACGGCGCCGGCGACGCTGCCAGCGAAATAGGAGCCGCAATGGAGCCGACTGCATCCACATCGCCGAAGTTGCTGCGCACCCTGGCGTGCGCCGCGTTGCTGGGCCTGCCGGCGGGCATCGCACTGGCCCAGTCGGCCGTCGTCATCACGCCCGGCGCGGTGGCCGGTGCGCGCGCGGTCGGGCCAGCCTCCTCGGCGCCGAGCGCGGGGGAGAGCGCGCGCTATGTCGAATCGTGCCAGCAAGGCATCGAGCACGGCGTGGTCAGTCCGGGTTGCCAGGGGCCGATCTACGCCAATGAGATCGGCAGGCTCAAGGAAGACGCGCTGCGCACCCAGAACCCGGAGCTGTTGCGGCTGCTCGGCGATGCATACCAGAGCCCGCGCGCCGGCTTGTCGGACATCAGCCAGGCCTATCGCTGGTATTTGCTCGCGGCGGTGCGTGGCGACCCGCGCGCGATGCAGCGCCTGTCGGAGTTGTACCGCGACGGCCAGGGCGTGCCGCGCGACAACGTGAAGGCGCTGGGCTATGCGCGGCTCACGCAGCGCCTGGCGTTGCCGGGCAGCACCAATGCGCGCGGCGCGGCGCAAACTATTTCGGTGCTCGGCAGCGAGTTGGCGGCGGAAGAGGTGGCATTGGCCGAGCGCTTTGCCGACGAGCTGGAGCGCGGGATTCAAAGTCGCGGCGGCATCAGCACGCCGCTGTCGCCACCGGCCTCAGCCGCCGCCGGCGCCACACCAGCCGCCGAGGCTCAACGTCAGCCGGACGCTGCTCGCAAACCGCTGTCGGGCCTGCCGGGTATCGGCGCGGCCGGCGGCGCAAGCAACGCCGCTCCAAGCCAACCGGCCGGCACGACCAGTTTCCCGGGTTTGGAGCGCACGCCCGAGCAGTCGCGCCAACCATGATGAAGGAGTTGCATTCGATGAAACGTTTTCTTTTGATACCGCTGGCCGCTTGGATGGCGGGCGCGATGGCGCCGGCCGCGCTGGCGGAGACGACGATCGTGCAAAACCCAGGCAGCGGCGCCAACCGCATCGAGGTGACGGGCAACAGCGCGCGCAACGTGCAGGTGCGCTGCGCCGAAGAGGGTGAGCAGCCCACGGCGGGTGGCGCCAACGTGAACAGCGTCAACATCGACCGGCGCGCGCTTTCCGGCAAGACAGTCATCGTCACCGGCCGCAACACGCAGGACGTGACATCGCGAGTCGATTGCTCCAAAGGCGATGGCGCGCGCGGGCAGGTCAACGTGAACAGCGTAAACATTCGTTGAAGCAGATGAACAAGCAACTCATTGGCTCTTGCCGCCGTTTTACCGCTGCGTTGACACGTCTTGGCGCGGCAGTTGCCGCCACCACTGCCAGCGCCAGCGCCGTGGCCGTCCTGACCGGGGCCGCATCGTTTGCGTTTCCAGCACATGCTGGGCAGGAACACCATGCGGCGCTGGTTCTCGCCCAAGCGCCGGCATCATCTTCGGCTCCTCCTGCCGCCAGCGTGACCGCGCCGGCAGGTCCCAAACCGACGACCACCGCGCTCGCGCCAGCCGGCGTGCAGAGGCAGCTTCCAGTCAATGCGCAAGGCGCCGCCAGCCTGGGCGTGACGGTGCGGGTGAAAGACATACTGATCGGCCCCGACGCGACCATCCTCACCGTCAGCGCCTCGTTTTCGAGCCGCATGACGCACAGCACCGATCTGGCCAGCACCGACACTTTTCTGGAACTTCCGGGTGGCGACCGCCTGCCGATCAAGCGACCGGCCAACAACCGCTATCTTTCGATCAAGGACGGCGAGACGATGGAAGGGCAACTCGTCTTTCTCGGCGCGGTGCCGCCGTCGGCCACTGAAGTGCGACTCGTGTTCAACGAGGGCAATGCGCCGGATGATTCGATCGGCCCGGGGCTGGCGATGACCTTGCCGCTGAAGGACTCGGCAACGCGATGAACGGCGGGCGCGGGCGTGTGCGCGTCGACGCGGTTGATTGGGTCGGCGCCGCGCTCTGGGCCGCGGTAACGGCCATGGCGGTAGCGGTGGCAATGCCGGCGGGCGCGCAGACACTGACGCGGGTCGAGCAGAGTCTGGCGGGCCGCTCCAGCTCGTTTGCCACCGCAACCATTGCGCCACAAACGGCACTCGGGCCGGCTGGGGTGGCGGGCCAGTTGCGCTCTGGCGGCCCCATCAGCAGCTTCGGAGCCAAAGCGCAAGCGCCGGAGACCGTGTTTCGCGCCGCCGAAGTGCCGCCGGCCCGCATCGAGCAGACAAGGGTGCTGCTTCAATCGATGAGCGCGCGCCAGACCCGCGAGGCGGCCATCGTGATCGACCTGCCGGCCGACGTGCTGTTCGACTTCGACAAATCCGAACTTCGCGCCGACGCGAAAGAGCCGCTGGCCAAGGCGGCCGATCTGCTGCGCAGCTACCGCGAGGCACCGGTCGAGATTCAGGGCCACACCGACTCGATGGGCAGCGACAGCTACAACGATGCGCTGTCGCTGCGGCGCGCGCAAACGGTGGCCCGCCGGCTCGGAGAGCTCTCTGGCGGACGCGATTTCAAGGTTCTCGGTTTCGGCGAGCGGCAGCCGATCGTGCCGAACGCCCGGCTCGACGGCAGCGACGATCCGGATGGCCGGCAGCGCAATCGGCGCGTGGCCATCGTGATCGAGCCGCGTCGGTAGCCGGGCGGACGGCGAAAGCAATTGGCGAAAAGCAGCAACACATGGCGCTGATCGACTGTGCCGAATGCGGAAAACAGGTCTCGACTTTGGCGGCGAGTTGCCCGTCCTGCGGTGCGCCAGTGGCCGGTGGCGCGCGGTGGGATCAGGAGCCGGTCGTGACTTCCGGCTTGCTCGGCAAGCTCGCCCTTGTGTTCGGCGCGTGGATCGTCACGCCGTGGGTGGTGCGGTTGCTCGCGTTTCTGGCCGGGATCGTGATGCTGATCGTGATGTTCAGGTCGTCACGCTGATGCTGCGAAAAAGATAGCTGAAAACTGATGCGGCAGTAGCGGGAACGGCATTTTTTGTTGCGAAAACAGGTTGCGCGGCCGCGCAACCGCTGGTGGTTCGCCGAAGCGCATCAATACTGACCCCGCCCGCCGCAGTGACAACGGCGAAACAGGCCGCCGCACACAGCCAGCGACCTCATGTGCTCGAAACGCTCGCCGCCAGTCCTGCCGCATGCGCCTGCTCGTCCGCGTGGTAGCTGGATCGCACCATCGCACCGACGGCTGCGTGCGAGAAGCCCATCGTCTTCGCTTCGGCCTCGAACATCTTGAAGGTATCGGGATGCACATAGCGACGCACCGGCAGGTGGCTGGAACTCGGCGCGAGGTACTGGCCGATGGTGAGCATGTCGATGTCGTGGGCGCGCATGTCGCGCATCACGTCCAGGATTTCGTCGTCGGTTTCGCCGAGGCCGACCATCAGACCGCTCTTGGTCGGCACATTGGGATGCAGCGCCTTGAACTTCTTGAGCAGGTTCAGGCTGAACTGGTAGTCGCTGCCGGGACGGGCCTGCTTGTACAGACGCGGCGCGGTCTCTAAGTTGTGGTTCATCACATCGGGCGGCGCGGCTTTGAGGATTTCGAGCGCGCGGTCGTCGCGGCCGCGAAAGTCGGGCACCAGCACTTCGATCTGCGTTAGCGGTGACAGCTCGCGCGTCTTTTTGATGCATTCCACGAAGTGGCCGGCGCCGCCGTCGCGCAGGTCGTCGCGGTCGACGCTCGTGATTACGACGTACTTGAGTTTCAATGCGGCGATCGTCTGCGCGAGCTTCAAAGGCTCATCGGCATCGAGCGGATCGGGCCGACCGTGGCCCACGTCGCAAAACGGGCAGCGCCGGGTGCACTTGTCGCCCATGATCATGAACGTTGCGGTGCCCTTGCCGAAGCATTCGCCGATGTTTGGGCAGGAGGCTTCCTCGCACACCGTCACGAGGTTGTTCTTGCGCAGGATGTCCTTGATCTCGTAGAAGCGCGTGGTCGGCGAGCCCGCCTTCACGCGAATCCAGTCCGGCTTTTTCAGCAGTTCGCCGGCTTCGACCTTGACCGGAATGCGCGACAGCTTGGCCGCGGCTTTCTGCTTGGCGCTCGGATCGTAGTTTTCGCTGCTCTGCGCTTCGCGCACGACGGCGCGGGGGGCTTCGGTAAGAGACATGGATGAGACCTTGCAGATGGTCAGGGATCGAGCCAGGCGGTCAGCTTGCCTTCAAGCACCGCCGCCACTTCGTCCCAGGTGGCTGAAACGCCCATTGTAGAAAGATCGACCGTT
>JBDTRV010000022.1:0-11508 GCA_039931475.1 Burkholderiales bacterium
CGATCGGCGCGGCGCTGTTCGTGATCGCGCAGAGTTACCTGCAGGATCTGCTCAAATTGGGAAGTGACGCCGCCGCCGGCTGGCCATGGGTGTCGGCGCTGCTCTCGCCGGACCGCTGGCTGCTCTGGCTGGGCGTGCTGTTCGTCCTGTCGGTCTACTATTTTCCGGCCGGGGTCGTCGGCCGGTTGCGGGCGGGCAGGGCGGGCCGTTGAACACTACGGGAGAAGCAAGCGATGCCATTCAGCTCCAACTATCTTCAATGCGCCGGCCGTGAAATCCACTACACCGAGTGGGGCGCGGGCAACCGCGACGTCGTCATCGCGTGGCACGGCCTGGCGCGCACCGGGCGCGACATGGATGAACTGGCGGACCACTTGTCGCAGCGCGGCTATCGGGTGCTGTGCCCGGACACGATAGGCCGGGGCTTATCGCAGTGGAGTCCCCAGCCTAAGGATGAATACTGCCTCGCGTTTTATGCGCGGATCGCGGCGACGTTCTGCAAGCAGCTCGGCATCGAGCGTGCGCATTGGGTCGGCACGTCGATGGGCGGCGCGTTGGGCATGGTCTGCGCTTCCGGCCTGTTCGAGCCGTCGATGAAGCCGCGCATCCGCTCTCTGGTGCTCAACGACACCGCGCCCGAGATCGCGCAAACGGCGGTCGATCGCATCCGCTCCTACGCCGGCTCGCCGCCCTCGTTCGACACGGTGACGGAACTCGAAGCTTTCTTCCGGCAGGTCTACAAGCCCTATGGCGCGTTGTCCGATCTTCAGTGGCGGCGTTTGACAGAAACATCGACGCGGCGGTTGGAGGACGGCAAGGTCACGCCGCACTACGACCCGGCAATGGTCGGCCAGTTCGTGCACTACCCGCATGATTATTCCGTCTGGCATCACTACGACCAGATCGACGTGCCCACCTTGTGCCTGCGCGGCGTCGACTCGGACCTGGTCAAGCGCGAGACTCTCGATGCGATGAGAAAGCGCGGGCCGGGCGCGCGCGGGCTGCTTCAGACGGTGGAAGTACCCGGCTGCGGCCATGCTCCGGCGCTGAACGTGCCGGAGCAACTGGCGCTGGTGGAAAGCTTCATCGAGCGCGCCTGAAGGTGCGTCCGCTGTCGGACATCATCCGCGTGGCGAGCTCGCTACGTCAACGAGCAGTTTTCGGAACAAAAAAGGCCGTCACCGCTCGTCCGGTGGCGTTTTTCAGCTATCGATTCAGAAGCACACGCGTCACTGTGCCGCGCCGGCTGCCATTGCCCGGTTGCGCGAAGCTTCGAGTTCGCCTTCATTCACCGGGTCCTGGGTCGGCCACCCGGCCAGATGGCGCTCGGCCAGATGGCCCAAAGCGGCGATCCAGTCGGCGTCGTCGTTCAGGCACGGGATGTAGTGGAACTTCTTTCCGCCGGCGGCGATGAAGGCTTCGCGCCCTTCGACCGCGATCTCTTCCAGCGTTTCCAGGCAGTCGCTTGCAAAGCCGGGGCAGATCACGTCGACCCGCTCGATGCCGGCCTGGCCCAATGCGACGAGGGTTGGCTGCGTCGCCGGCTCCAGCCATTTGGCGCGGCCGAATTTGGACTGGAACGTGACTTGGTATTGGTCGTCCGATAGGCCCAGCGTTTCGGCCAAAAGGCGCGCCGTCTTGCGACATTCGCAGTGGTACGGGTCGCCCAGGTGCAAGGTGCGCTCGGGCATGCCGTGAAAGCTCATCAGCACGCGCTGTGGCTGGCCGTGCTCGGCCCAGTGCCGGCGCACGGTTTCGGCCAGGGCGCCGATGTAGTTTGGGTCATCGCAATAGCCGTTGACGAAGCGCAGCTCCGGCAGCCGCCGCTGTTTCTGGCCCCAGGCGAACACCGAATCGCAGGCGCTAGCAGTCGTCGCCGCCGAATACTGAGGGAACGCGGGCAGCACCAGCACGCGGGTCGCGCCGCCCGCCACGAGTTGATCCAGCACCGATGCGATCGACGGGTTGCCGTAGCGCATGGCGCTCGCCACGGTGACGTGGTGGCCGCGCTCGCGCAAGGCCGCTTCGAGTCCGGCGGCTTGCTTCTCGGTCCAGACCTTGAGCGGCGAGCCTTCCTCGGTCCAGATCGACTGGTAGCGCGCGGCCGAATCGGCCGGGCGCGTGCGCAGCACCACCCCGTGCAGCACCGGCAGCCACGCGACTTTCGCGATCTCGACCACCCGCTGGTCGCTCAGGAATTCCTTCAGATAGTTCTTGACCGCGCCTTTGCTCGGCTCGTCGGGCGTGCCGAGGTTGGTCAGCAGCACTGCAGTGCGTTGCGGCTGGCCATGCTCGAAGCTGCCGCCGGTGCCTCGGCCGAACGTGGAAGTGGGAAATTTGGACGGCGAGAAGCTGGAAGAAGAGAAGCCAGAGAACGAGGACGACGGACCCTCGGAATCGTCGGGTGTGGATCGCTGCTGGTGCGGCTCGGGCTTCGCTTGCGGTGGCGCCTTGGGCGCGGACCGGGCGTCCGGCGCACCCCCCGTGGGCCTGACCTTGGCGGCAGCGGCAGTCGCGCCGGCCCCGACAACGCTCGCGCCAGCGCTCGCGGTTTCGGGCGGCTCGGAGCCTGAGCCTGACTCGGCGGGGGCGTCGGCGGCGGATTCGTGGCTTCGCGCCGGATCGGCGGACGGAGGGTCGACGACGGCGGAGCCAACCGGCGCATCCTCCGCTTCATGCAGCCACGGGTCTTTGCGCGCGGCGTCGGGGAGATCGGAAGGAATCGGCGGATCTGTGGGGCGGGAAGAATTCATGCGCTATTCTGACCCAGACGTGATCGACATTTCCAAAATCCGCGCCGTGTCGATCGACCTCGACGACACCCTCTGGCCAGTCTGGCCGACCATCGAACGGGCCGAGCGCGCGTTGCAGCTGTGGCTCGCGGCCAACGCGCCGCAAACCGCGAAGCTGCACGAGAGCGTCGACACCCGCCGCGCGATCCGTGCGCAACTGGATGCAAGCCGCCCCGATCTGCGCCATGACTTCACGACTCTGCGACTCGAATCGATCCGCATCGCACTCGTCCGCGCCGAGGAAGACCCCGCGCTGGCCGAAGCCGCGTTCGAGGTTTTCTTCGCCGAGCGGCAACGGGTCGACCTCTACGACGATGCGTTGCCGGCGCTGGAACACCTCGCAAGCCGTTGGCCGCTGGTGGCGCTGTCCAACGGCAACGCGGACGTGCATCGGGTCGGCATTGGGCGCTACTTCAAGGCGAAGGTCGCTGCGCGCGAGGTCGGGTTCGGCAAGCCGGACCAGCGGATTTTTCAGGCGGCGGCGCGGGCTGCCGGTGTAGAGGCGCGCCAGGTGCTGCACATCGGAGACGATCCCGCGCTCGATGCGTTGGGCGCTCTGGCCGCCGGCATGCAGTCGGTCTGGCTGAACCGCACCGGCCAGCCTTGGGCGCATGATCCGTCGCCGCATCTGACCGTGGCCGGACTCAACGAACTTCGCGGCAAGCTGGAGTTCGTCGAGTAGGGTGCCGCTGGCTGGTCACTCCGGCGCCATCCGATCCCGCGTCGCCAGCGATCGAAATAGCCGCGCCCACATCCCCGCGACCAGCAGCGTGCCGATGCCGCCGAGCAGCACCGAGCCGACCGGCCCGAGCAGCGCCGCCGTAGCGCCCGATTCGAACTCGCCGAGCTGATTGCTCGCGCCGATGAACACCGAGCTGACCGCGCCGACCCGCCCGCGCATCGCGTCCGGCGTTTCCAGTTGCAGCAAGGTCTGGCGCACCACGACGCTGACCATGTCGGCGCCGCCCGAGACCGCGAGCGCGGCCATCGACAGCCACAGGTGGGTCGACAGGCCAAACACCACCATGCACAGCCCGAACAACGCGACCGCCCACAGCAGCTTGGCGCCGACGTGGCGCTCCATCGGCCGGCGCGTGAGTGCGAGCGACATCAAAAGCGCCCCCACGGCCGGTGCGGCGCGCAGCAGGCCAAGGCCCCAGGGGCCGGTGTGCAGGATGTCTTTCGCGAAGATCGGCAACAGCGCGGTCGCGCCGCCGAGCAAGACGGCGAACAGATCCAGCGAGATTGCACCGAGCAGCAGCTTCGTGCTCCAGATGTAGCGCACGCCGGCCAGCAGCGTTTCGAGCGTGACGGGGGTTCGCGGCGGCGGCACGTGCACGTAGCCCAGGCGCAGCAGAAAGACGATCGCGATCAGCAGCAAGATGACCGAAGTCGTGTAGACCACCACATCGCCGACGGCGAACAGCAAGCCGCCAAGCGCCGGGCCGCCGATGATGGCCGCCTGCAAACCTGCCGAGCTGAACGCCATGGCGCGCGCAAGCATCGAAGTTGGCACCAAAAGCGGGGTGAGCGCCTGTTGCGCCGGCATCTGGAATGCGCGTGCCGCACCGAGCGCGACCGACAAGCCGAGCAGCAAGCTGCGCGATGCCCAGTCACCCTGCGCCGCAAAGGTCAAGGTGAGCGCGACCAGCGCTTGCGCCGCCAGGCATGTGGCCACGATGCGGTCGCGCCGGAACTGGTCGGCGACCTGGCCGGCCACCAAGGTCAAAAGCAGCGCGGGAACGAACTGGAACAGCCCCACCAAGCCCAAGTCCCAGGCGCTTTCGGTCAGCTCGTACATGTGCCAGCCGATCGCGACCATCAGCATTTGATTGGCCGCCGTGCCGCAAACACGCGCGGCCCAGAGGCGCATGAAGGGGCGCTCGGCGATCAGGTCGTTGAAGTCGTGCTGAGCCACGTGAACGCAGAGGGTGGCCCGGCCCGGTGATCGCTTGCGGCTAGTGCTGCAACCCGGAGGTAGCGGAACAAAAGGAAAGTGATGGATTCGTGCCTAGCGCAAGGCGCGGGCCGCCGCGAAAGCCGGACGCCTTCGCAAGGGCCGCGACGCGGGGATGGGTGCGAGGGCGCGCTTTCATGTTCGGATATTTCCGGGTTGCGCCACTAGGCCTGGGCCAGTGCTTGGTCGAGGTCCTCGATCAGATCGTCGATGTGCTCGATGCCGATCGAAAGCCGCACCATGTCCTCGCTGACACCGGCCTTGGCGAGTTCGTCGGCGTCCAGTTGCCGGTGCGTGGTGGTGGCCGGGTGGCAGGCGAGCGACTTCGCATCGCCGATGTTCACGAGCCGGGTGAACAGTTTCAGCGCATCCTGAAACTTCGCGCCGGCCGCGCGGCCATCATCAGCTTTCAGGCCGAAGCTCACGATGCCCGACGCGCGCCCGCCGGTCATTCTCTTGACGATGGCGTGATCGGGATGATCGGGCAAGCCCGCGTACTTCACCCACGCCACCTTCGCGTGCTTCTGCAAGTGTTGCGCAATCTTCTGTGTGTTCTCGCAGATGCGGTCCATGCGCAGCGGCAAGGTCTCGATGCCCTGCAGGATCTGAAACGCATTCATCGGAGACAGCGCCGCGCCCATGTTGCGCAGTGGCACGACCCGCGCGCGGCCGATGTAGGCGGCCTCGCCCAATGCCTCGGTATAGACCACGCCGTGGTAGCTCACGTCCGGCTCGTTCAGCCGTTTGAAGCGCGCCTTGTGTTTGGCCCATGGGAACTTGCCCGAATCGACGATCGCGCCGCCCAACGTCGTGCCGTGGCCGCCCAGGTACTTGGTGAGCGCGTGCACGACGATGTCCGCACCGTGCTCGAACGGGCGGCAAAGATAAGGCGACGTCACCGTGTTGTCGACGATGAGCGGCACGCCGTGGTCGTGCGCGACCTTGGCCAGCGCCGCGATGTCGGTCACGTTGCCCAGCGGGTTGCCGATCGACTCGCAGAAGATCAGCTTGGTGCGTTCGTCGATCAGCTTGGCGAACGACGCCGGATCCTTCGCATCCGCAAAGCGCGTTTCGATGCCCTGCTGCGGAAAGGTGTGCGCAAACAGGTTGTAGGTGCCGCCGTACAGCTGCGTGGCCGACACGATGTTGTCGCCGGACTCCGCGATCGTCTGCACCGCAGCCGTGATCGCGGCCATGCCCGAAGCGAGCGCGAGCGCGCCGATGCCGCCTTCCATCGCCGCGAGGCGCGCCTCGAGCACCGCGTTGGTCGGATTCATGATGCGCGAGTAGATGTTGCCCGCGACCTTCAGGTCGAACAAGTCGGCGCCGTGTTGCGTGTCGTCGAACGCGTAGGCGACGGTTTGGTAGATCGGAACCGCGACGGCTTTGGTCGTGGGTTCGGGCGAGTAGCCGCCGTGCACGGCGATGGTTTCGATTTTCATTTTGGGAGTCTCTTTCTTTGGGGGCGGGTGAAACAAACCGATGGCGCGCGTACTGGGCCGTTCGGACGCGGATGGCGCTCGATGCCACAAAGTGGCGCGGTGGGCCGCAAATTCTTGCATGAAGGGGCAGCGCGTGGCCCGGGCGTCGAGGGGATTGATTTTGCTATGTTAATAATAGCATAAGACGTATACTGTATGTGCGTAGAAGGCCAAAAATCACCTGAAAATATTCTGCTTAAGGCGCCCAATATTCGCGCGCTTGACTCAAAGCATCCGAACCGCCGCGAGCGCGCTCCTAACCGCGCCTTCGATGGTCGCCGGGTACGGTCCTTCCACATAGTCGCCGCACGCGATCAGCCCCGGCGCGATGCGCTGGCCCGGCCGCTCGAGGCCCGGCGTGCAGGCGAAGGTCGCGCGCTTTTCGACCACGGTTTGCAGGATGCGCAGCGTGGCGATGCCGAGTTGCTCACGCGCTTGTGCACGCACCGCGGCTTCGAGCGGCCCGCGCTCCTTCTCGCTGGCGCTGACGACGAATGCGAGCAGGCCGGGCGGGCCGCCGAGTGGGTGGCGGTCGAACACAAACTGCGCGGGCGCGGTCTGGCTGGCCTTGAGGCTGAGCATCGGCTCTTGAAGTGGCACTGGCGGATCGGTCATGGCATAGACGGTGGCGATCGATTCGAACCGCAGCGCGTGGGCGCGGCGCAGCCATTTGCAGGTTTTTTGCCGGTCGGTTGATGGCACGGTCGATGGCTCATTTGCCGCGTCGGCTGGCGAATCGGGCCGATGCGCGCAATCCACCGTGCCCTCGACCAGCCGTGCCGCGTCCCACGGCGCGGTTGCAACGATCACCGCATCGAAAGCAACGCCGTCCACTGACCAGGCCGCATCGCGTCGCGCGAGTTCGGCGACCCTGTGGCCAGTCTCGACCACGGCGCCCTGGACGCGAAGCCAGCGGGCAGCGGCATCTGGAAACAGCGCGCTCAAATCGGCGCGCGGCAACAGCAGGTTCGATCCAGCGAAATCGCCAAAACCCGAGCCGAACAGCGAGTCGCGGATCACGCGCAGAAACACCTGGCCGCTTGCATGCTCGATCGGCGTGTTCAGCGCGGCGACGCACAGCGGCTCGATCAGTTCGGCGCGCACCTTGTCCGTGAGGCGAGCGCACAGATCGGCCACCGAACGTTGCTCCGGGCACTGGAAGCGCGCCGCCTGCCAGCCGACCGAGGCGCGCAGCAGCGAGAGCTTGTCGCGCCAGCTCCAGCCGCGCGCGGCGAGGATGCCCGCGAAGGCGTCGAGCGGCGCGGGCAGGCGCGAAAGCTTGAGGCCGCTGCCATCGGGAAAGCGCAAAGTCAGCGGCAGCGCGAGCAGGGCGGCGCGCAAGTCGATTCCGACCGATTCCATCAGCGCGAGCGTCTCACTGTACGCGCCGATCATGATGTGCTGGCCGTTGTCGAGCGTGATGGTGTCGCCGCCGTCCGGCTGGGTCACTTCGAGCCCGCGCGCCCGGCCGCCGAGCGTGCGCGCGGCTTCGAGCACCGTCACCGAATGCCCGGCGCGTGAGGCGGCCACTGCTGCCGCCATGCCGGCCCAGCCGGCGCCGACGATCGCGATCTTCATGCGGGCTGTCGCCGCGCCGTCAAGCCCGCCCCAACGCCTGCACCTGCCAGGCCAGCCAGAACTTTCGAAGCGGCGTGAGCGCGATGCGCTGGTTCAACACATGAAAGCCGTCGCGCTCGATTTCCCGCAGCAAGGTGCGGTAGATGCGCGCCATCATGAGGCCGGGTTTTTGCTGGCGCCGGTCGGCCGCGGGCAGCAGCGCGAAGGCTTCGTCGTAGAGGCCGTGCGCGCGTTCGGCCTGAAATTTCATCAGCGCGACGAAGCGATCCGAATATTCGCGCTTCAGGATCTCGTGCGCCTTCACGTCGAAGCGCTGCAGGTCGGCCACCGGCAGGTAGATGCGCCCGCGCATCGCGTCTTCGCCGACGTCGCGAATGATGTTGGTGAGCTGGAACGCCAGACCGAGGCGGTGCGCGTAGGCGGTGGTCTCGGGCGCGCTTTGGCCGAAGATGCGCGCGGCCACTTCGCCGACGATGCCGGCTACCAGGTGGCAGTAGCGCTCAAGGCCGGCGAAGTCGAGGTAGCGGGTTTGCTCCAGATCCATCTCGCAGCCCTCGATCACCGCCAGCAGGTGACGCGGCTCGATGCCATGTTCCGCTGCCAGCGGCATCAGCGCGCGCATCACCGGATGGCTCGGATTGCCGGTGAACGATTTGGCCACTTCGCTCTGCCACCATGCCAGCTTGATGCGTGCCACCTGCGGATCGCGCACTTCGTCGACCACGTCGTCGACTTCGCGGCAGAACGCATAGAACGCGGTGATCGCGGCGCGGCGCTGCTTGGGAAGGAACAGGAAGGCGTAGTAGAAGCTGCTGCCCGCGGCGGCGGCTTTTTGCTGGACGTAGGTTTCGGGCGACATGGAGAAATCGGGCGGGGGCCGACTGATTGTTGCATTGCCTGCTGCGACGCCTGAACCAAGTTTCCGTGAGAGTGCGCGCCCTCCACGGCGGCTTGATCGGCGTCGTCTACATCAGGACGCTGCGCCAGAGCAGGGCGGGTAGGTCGGCCTTGCCCAGGGTCGGGCGCATGCGCAAGGTTTGAAAATTGATCGTCTCGATTTTGCGCAGAATGCGCAAGCCGCCTTGCACCACCGCACGCAGCTCCCAGCCTGCGCGGCCTGGCACGCGATGCACGATTTTTGATCCTTTTTGCATGGTACCGCTCGCCCACTCTACTTCTTGCGCTATCAATTTCGTAGTTTCGGCGTTCTGGCGCAAAGCCATCAGGTCGCGCGGATCGACGCCATGGGCTGCGCAGTCGGCTGCGGGCAGATAGTAGCGGCCGCGCGGAATATCGACCGACAGGTCTTGCCAGAAGTTGATGAGTTGCAGCGCCGTGCAGACATGGTCGCTTAGGGCGAGCGTGGTTTCGTCGCCGATGCCGTACAGGTGCAGCAGCAAGCGGCCGACCGGATTGGCCGAGCGGCGGCAGTAGTCGAGCAGTTCGGCGCGGTCGGCATAGCCGGTACCGTCGCGGGTCTTCGCCACGTCCTGCTCGAACGCGCTCAAGAGATCGGTGAGGCAGCCAAGCGGAAGGTTGAATTCGCGCAGCGCCTCGGCAAGCGGCGCGAACACCTGCGGCCAACGATTGGAAGGGGCGCTACCGGACTCAATGGCCAGCAGGTCGGCGCGAAAGGCCGCCAGGTCGCTCAAGCGATGCTGCGCCGCCGCATCGCCTTCGTCAGCGATGTCGTCCGCAGTGCGCGCGAAGTGGTAGACGGCGGCGATCGGCGGCCGCAATCGCGGCGGGCACAGCCAGGAAGCGACCGGGAAATTCTCGTAATGCCCGATTGACGGCGCGGCGGCCTGTGCCTGGCTCACGAGCCGCTTCGCGCACCGGCTGCGGCAGGGCGCTTGGATCGGCCGCCGCCTGCAACCGGCGGCACGCTTGCGGTGCCAGCCGGTGCGAGCCACCACTGCGGACCGAAGCGCTGCTTCAGGAACGCGATCAACGTCGTCACCTTGGCCGGCACCAGCTTGGGCGACGGGAAGATCGCGTGGATTTCCTGATCGGGCAAGGTGTAGTCGGGCAGCAGAACTTGCAATTCCCCGGCCGCGATGCCAGGCGCCGCGACGTAATAAGGCAGCGCGGTGATGCCCATGCCGGCGCGCGCCGCTGCCGCCAAGGTGGAGAGGTTGTTCGACCGAAGCCGGGCGGCCAGCGTGGCCGAGACCCGTTCGCCCGACGGCGAGCGCAGCCGCCACACGTCGTCGCCCTGCGCGGTGGTGTAGATCAGTGCGTCGTGCCGCGCGAGGTCGAGGTGGCCGCGCGGCGTGCCGTGGCGTTTCAGGTAAGCCGGCGCCGCCACCATTGCCCACGGGTTTGCGCCCAGATAGCGGCCGCCGAGAGTCGAATCGGCCAGCGGCCCTAGCCGGATCGCCACGTCGATGCCGCACGCGATCAGGTCGACATAGCGGTCGTCATGGTCCAGATCGACCTTGAGTTTTGGGTACGCGGTCATGAATTCGATCATCAGCGGCGCCAGAACCTGGCGGCCGAAGGTCAGGCTCGTGGCCAAGCGCAGCAACCCAGTGAGTTCGGCTTGGCGCACGTCCTCGAAGCTTTCCGCTTCGTCGAACTGGCGCAGGACCGCCTTGCATTTCTCGTAGTAGGCGGCGCCGGCTTCGGTCAGGCTCACGGCCCGCGAATTGCGGTTCAAGAGCCGCACGCCGAAGCGCTCCTCGATCGCGGCGACGTGCTTGGTGGCGGTGGGCTGCGTCACGTTGAACTCGCGTGCGGCCTTGGAGAAGCTGCCGGTTTCGACAACGCGAACGAAGATTTGCAGGCCAGTTAAGCGGTCCATGATGCGTGTTGAAATGGCGTAGGATGCGGCGGGGCCTGTTGGCGCCGACACGTCGATCTCCGTGAAAGGCCTGGACGGTTGGCGTGATCAAGCCCGAGTGCCTCGTCCGTCATGTATTCTCAGGAGGAATAGATTGTATGCGGCCATGAGCATTGCGTCACGAGCGACCAGTTTTTAGAATGAGTTGCATCCGGTCCGGCCAAGGCACTGACAACAGCGATCGAGACAAGGAGCATTTCACAACTCCATCGCGAACGGTCGAACCCACCGTTTTCTTAAATCAAACCGAGGTTTTTTAATGGCAAAGATGAAGGCAATCGAAGCGGCTATGCACGTGATGGAAAAAGAGGGCGTGACGCAGGCCTTCGGCGTTCCGGGCGCGGCGATCAACCCCCTGTATGCAGCGATGCGGGATCGCGGCACGATCGCGCACGTGCTGGCGCGCCACGTCGAAGGCGCATCGCACATGGCCGAGGGCTACACCCGCGCCAAGGCCGGCAACATCGGCGTGTGCATCGGCACCTCCGGCCCGGCCGGCACCGACATGATCACTGGCCTGTATTCGGCCCAGGCCGATTCGATTCCAATTCTTTGCATCACCGGCCAGGCACCGCGCGCACGGATGTACAAGGAAGACTTCCAGGCCGTCGACATCGAATCCATCAGCAAGCCCGTGACCAAGTGGAGCGTCATGGTGCGCGAGCCGGCCCAGGTGCCGCGTGCGTTTCAGCAAGCCTTTCACCTGATGCGCTCGGGCCGCCCCGGTCCGGTGCTGATCGACCTGCCGTTCGACGTGCAGATGGCCGAGATCGAGTTCGATCCCGACACCTATGAGCCGCTGGCGGTCTATAAGCCGAAGGCCGGCCGCAAGGCGATCGAAAAAGCCATCGAGATGAT
>JBDTRV010000023.1:0-11429 GCA_039931475.1 Burkholderiales bacterium
GATCAAGCGGCAGGTGGACGAGCCGATCACCCAGGAGGTGATGGCGCTCGGTATCAAAGGTATTTACCTGCGCAAGGAATACAAACGCCAGTACCCCGAAGGCGAGGCAATTGCCCACGTGGTGGGGTTCACTGATGTGGAAGACAACGGCCAAGAAGGCATTGAGTTGGCTTTCAACAAGGATCTGGGCGGCAAGCCCGGCTCGCGCCGCGTCATCAAGGACCGTATGGGCCGGGTGGTGGAGGACATTGGCGACCAAGTGCCGCCGGTCGACGGCCAGGACATCCAGCTCAGCATCGACAGCAAGGTGCAGTTTTTCGCTTATCAGAAGCTGCGCGAGGCGGTGACGGCCAACAAGGCCAAGGCCGGCAGCGTCGTGGTGATCGACACCCAGACCGGCGAAGTGCTGGCGCTCGCCAACTATCCGAGTTACGTTCCGGACAATCGTCAGAACTTGCAGGGCGCGCAGTTGCGCAATCGAGCGTTGACCGACGTTTTCGAGCCCGGTTCGACCATGAAGCCGGTCACCATCGCGATGGCGCTGGAAGCCGGCCGGGTCAAACCCCAGACGCTGATCGACACTGGCCCGGGGCGCTTTCAGATCGGTGGCTTCACCATCCGTGACACCCACAACTACGGCACCTTGACTGTCGAAGGTGTGATCCAGAAGTCGAGTAACGTCGGCGCGCTGAAGATCGCGCAAAAGATGTCGCCGCACGAAATGTGGGACACCTACACCGCGCTCGGCTATGGCCAGAAGCCGCAGTTGCGTTTCCCCGGAGCGGTCACCGGGCGGCTACGGCCCTGGAAAAGCTGGAAGCCGGTGGAGCAGGCGACGATGGCCTATGGCTACGGCATGTCGGCGTCGCTGTTCCAGATGGCGCATTCCTACACCGCCTTCGCGCACGACGGCAAGATCATTCCCGCGACGCTCTTGAAGACGTCCGAGCCCGCGGTCGGCACCCGCGTTTTTTCTCCGGAAACCGCGCGCTCGGTCCGCCGCATGATCGAAATGGCCGCCGGACCCGGTGGCACCGGCCAGCTCGCGCAGACCGTCGGCTATTCGGTCGGCGGCAAATCGGGCACCGCGCACAAGCAGGTCGGCAAGGGCTACGCCCACAACAAGTACCGCGCCTGGTTCACCGGCATGGCGCCGATCAACAAGCCGCGCATCATCGTCGCCGTCATGATCGACGAGCCGAGCGCCGGCGTCTACTACGGCGGCGTTGTCGCGGCGCCGGTGTTCAGCGCGGTGGTGCAACAGTCGCTGCGCATGATGGGGGTCCAGCCGGATCTTTCCGTCACGCCTCAGATCATTGCCGAGACGGTCGAGGAATCGTTTTAGATGCTCGAGCTGGCAAACCCCCGCGCCGCAGTCGAATGGCTGCGCGCGCGCGTGTCCGGCGAACTGCAAGTGGACAGCCGAAGGATCGGCACGGGCGATGGCTTCATTGCATGGCCCGGCGCGAAAGCCGACGGCAGGCGCTACGTGCAGGACGCGCTTTCGCGCGGCGCGGTTGCGTGCCTCGTGGAGCGCGAAGGTGTGGAGTCCTTCAACTTAGAGAGTGACGCGATTGCGGGTCTCCACGGCCTCAAGGCACAGACCGGCCCGATCGCGGCCGCCTGGTACGGCGAGCCGTCCGAGCGGCTCGATTTGCTCGCGGTCACCGGCACCAACGGCAAGACGTCGACCGCCTGGTGGCTGGCGCAGGCGCTGTCGCGCTTGCCTCGGTCCCATCAAGTGCCGACCGCCATCGTCGGAACACTCGGCATCGGGCTGCCCCCGGGGCCGGGTGTCAAAGCGCTCACAGACACCGGTCTGACCACCCCCGATCCGGTGACGATGCAGCGTTGGTTCGCCAAGTTCGCAAGCGACGGCCTCGCCGCTTGTGCCATCGAAGCGTCTTCGATCGGTCTCGAGGAAGGGCGTATTGCCGGCAGCCGGATTCGGCTCGCGATCTTCACCAATTTTTCGCAAGACCATCTGGACTACCACGGTTCGATGCAAGCGTACTGGCGCGCAAAGGCGGCGCTGTTCGACTGGCCCGGGCTGCAAGCGGCGGTCATCAACGTCGACGACGAGCACGGCGCGAAGTTAGCGGCATCGCTTGCCTCTTTGCCTCTCGACGTCTGGACATGCTCCACACGAGCGGCGGCGCGCTTGCAGGCGACAGGTATCGAATCGGGCGCCGGTGGCTTGAGTTTTTCCGTGGCCGAAGGCCCGGATGTCTACCCGATCAAGACGCCGCTGATCGGCGGCTACAACGTCTCGAATCTACTCGGCGTGATCGGAGCCATGCGCGCTTTGGGCGTCCCACTCGAAGCCGCGGCGCGTGCCTGCCAGTCAGTGGATCCGGTGCCTGGTCGGCTCGAGCGTGTAGGCGTTGGGGCGAACCCCCTCGTGGTCGTCGACTATGCACACACGCCCGACGCGCTCGAACAGGTGCTGGGCGTGCTCAAGCCTCTGGCTCGCGAGCGCGCAGGCAAGCTCTGCTGCGTGTTCGGTTGTGGTGGAGATCGTGACCCGACCAAGCGCGCACCGATGGCCGCCGCTGTAGAAGGTCAAGCGGACGAAGTCGTCGTCACCAGCGATAACCCGCGAACTGAGGACGCGGACGCGATCATCCGCCAGGCTGTCGCTGGCCTCAAGCAGCCCGAACGTGCCACGGTCCAGCCCGATCGCGGCCGCGCCATTGCTGACGCGATTGCGCGCGCAGCCGAAGCCGATGTGATCTGCATCGCGGGCAAGGGGCACGAGACGTATCAGGAAATCCGTGGCGTCAAACATCCTTTTTCGGACAGCGCGCAGGTCGCGACCGCGCTTGCGAAACGCTCCGGCACGAGCAATGGCTCGGCCACCTCGATCGGGGTACACGCATGATGTCCCTGGGCCAGATCGCGGGATGGCTGCCGGAGGGTCAGTTGATCGGCGATTCGTCGCTCGCCCTTCTGCGCGTTCACACCGACAGTCGCAGTCTGCGCACGGGTGATCTGTTCGTGGCGTTGGAGGGTGAGCGCTTCGACGCGCACGATTTTCTGCCGCAAGCTAAAGCTCAGGGAGCAGTGGCGGCGATCGCGCAGCGCGGCCTGGCAGACGCGGGGCTGCATGGCGTCGAAGTGCCTGACAGCCGTCACGCGCTGGGCCTGCTGGCGGCGGCATGGCGGAGGCAGTTCGAGCTACCACTGATCGCGGTGACCGGAAGCAACGGCAAGACCACGGTCACGCAGATGATCGCGTCCATTCAGCGCGCGGCCGCGCCGGGCGCGGCGCTCGCGACCGAAGGCAATTTCAACAACGACATCGGCGTGCCGCTCACGTTGCTTCGCTTGTTGCCAGAACACCGACTGGCGGTGGTCGAACTCGGCATGAACCATCCCGGCGAGATCGCGCTGCTGGCCGACATCGCACGGCCGACGGTGGCGCTGGTCAACAACGCGCAGCGCGAGCACATGGAATTCATGGCGTCGGTCGAGGCGGTGGCGCGCGAGAACGGCGCGGTGATCGGGGCGTTGCCAGCCGATGGAATCGCTGTCTATCCGCAAGGTGATGCGTTCACCGCACTTTGGCGTCGTCTTGCTGGTTCCCGCGCGAGCCTGACCTTCGGCGTCGCTGGAAGCGGCGCTTCGGTCGAATTGCGCTCGGTTGACTGGCGCCAAACGTTCTGGCAAGTGAGCGCGACAACATCGCACGGCGAGCTGTCTTATCGGCTCAGTATTGCAGGGCGACACAACGTGCAGAACTCGCTCGCCGCAATCGCTTGTGCGATTGGCGCGGGAGTTGAGTTGCCCGCCATTGCCGAGGGGCTGACTGCGTTCCAGCCCGTGAAGGGGCGTTCGGTCGCACTGAGCGTGGATGTGGCGGGGCGCAATCTCACGCTGATCGACGACACCTACAACGCGAACCCGGATTCGGTGCGCGCCGCGATCGAGGTGCTGGCCGGGCAACCGGCGCCGCGGCTTTTGGTGCTGGGCGACATGGGCGAGGTCGGCAATCAGGGGCCGGTTTTTCATGCCGAAGTCGGTGCGCTGGCGCGCGAGCGCGGCATCGAGCTGTTGTTCACGCTAGGCGCGCAGGCCGCCAACACCGCCAACGCATTCGGCACCGGCAGGCACTTCGACGATATTGCCGCGCTTTGCGAAGCCGTCGAAGCGCAACTGCCGAAGGTGGGCAGCGTGCTGGTCAAAGGCTCGCGGTTCATGGCAATGGAACGAGTGGTCGCTTCGATTGCGGCTGCGTCCGCACCAGCGACCACGCCAGCGCAACGGGAGGCCCATGCTTCCTAGCCTGGCCCAGTGGCTTCAAACGCTGTCTCCTGAACTCGGGTTCCTTCGCGTGTTCCAGTACCTGAGCTTTCGCGCGATGATGGCGGCGATGACGGCGCTCGTGATCGGGCTGATCGCTGGCCCCTACGTCATCCGGCGCCTGACCGAACTCAAGATCGGGCAGCCGGTGCGCGGCTACGGCATGGAGTCGCACCTGGCCAAGAGCGGCACACCGACGATGGGCGGCGTGCTGATCCTGCTGTCGATCGCGACCTCGACCCTGCTCTGGTTCGACCTGTCCAATCGCTTCGTCTGGATCGTGCTGCTGGTGACGCTCGGCTTCGGCGCGATCGGCTGGGTCGACGACTGGCGCAAGGTGGTGCGCAAGGATCCGGAAGGGATGCGCTCGCGCGAGAAGTACTTCTGGCAATCGGTGATCGGCCTCGTCGCGGCGCTGTATCTCGTGTTCAGCATTTCCGAGAACTCGAACTATCGGGTATTCGAGTTGTTTCTGACCTGGGTCAAGTCTGGCTTCGATGTCGATCTTCCGCCCAAGGCCGGGTTGCTGCTGCCGTTCTTCAAGCAGATCAGCTACCCACTCGGCGTATTCGGCTTCGTGATCCTGACCTATCTGGTGATCGTCGGATCGAGCAATGCGGTCAACCTGACGGACGGGCTCGACGGCCTCGCGATCATGCCGGTCGTGATGGTGGGCTCGTCGCTTGGCGTGTTCGCCTACGTCACCGGCAGCTCGGTGTTCTCCAAGTACCTGCTGTTCCCGCACATCCCGGGCGCGGGCGAGCTGCTGATCTTCTGCTCGGCGATGGCCGGCGCCGGGCTTGCATTTCTGTGGTTCAACACGCATCCGGCGCAGGTGTTCATGGGCGACGTCGGCGCACTCGCGCTCGGCGGCGCTTTAGGCACGATCGCGGTCATCGTGCGGCAGGAAATCGTGCTTGCGATCATGGGTGGCATCTTCGTGGTCGAAGCGATCTCGGTGATGCTGCAGGTGGCTTGGTTCAAGTACACGCGGCGCAAATTCGGTACCGGCCGGCGCCTGCTCAAGATGGCGCCGCTGCATCACCACTTCGAGAAAAGCGGCTGGACCGAGACGCAAGTGGTGGTCCGTTTCTGGATCATCACGATGCTTTTGTGCCTCATCGGCTTGTCCACGCTCAAGTTGCGCTAGCAAAAATGAAGCAGCTCAACGATCAACGGGTGCTCATTCTGGGTCTGGGTGTGTCCGGCTTGGCCATGGCCGTGTGGTGTGCGCGCCATGGCGCCGACGTGACCGTGGTGGATACCCGGGAGCAGCCACCGGCGCTGGCTCAACTCACGAGTCAAGTGCCCGCCGCCCGATTCATCAGCGCCGCGCTCGAGGCGTCGTTGGTCGAGGGCGCGGGCTATCGCGCGGTTTTCGCGAGCCCCGGGCTTTCGCCGTCCGCCATTGGCCCCGTCATGCAAGCGGCGTCGGCTCAGGGCCTCTGGTGCGGCGGCGAATTGACCTTGTTCGCTCAAGCCTTGGTCGATCTGCGCGAGCAAGAAAACTATGCGCCGACCTTGCTCGCGGTCACGGGTACCAACGGCAAAACCACCGTGACAGCGCTGACTGGGCTGCTGGTGTCCGCTGCCGGCAAAGACGCGGTGGTCGCGGGCAACATCGGCCCGAGCCTGCTCGACACACTCGCCGAGCGGCTCGATGCCGGCGCGCTGCCCGAAGCCTGGGTGCTGGAACTGTCCAGCTTTCAACTCGAGCTCGCCGGTGCGTTCGAGCCCACCGCCGCCACTGTGTTGAATCTGACGCAGGACCATCTCGACTGGCATGGTTCGATGGATGCCTACGTCGCGGCCAAAGCCAAGGTGTTCGGCCAGCACGGGCTGATGGTGCTGAATCGCGACGATGCGAACGTCATGGCGTTGCCCC
Organism: Burkholderiales bacterium; assembly: GCA_039931475.1. Lineage (GTDB taxonomy): Bacteria > Pseudomonadota > Gammaproteobacteria > Burkholderiales > Burkholderiaceae_C > JBBPYC01. The sequence goes on from JBDTRV010000023.1 coordinate 6,188, forward strand.
GCGAGCCGGCCGGGAAGAAGCCAAAGGCAAAAGTGGTGCCGCGCGAGGTGGCGAGCTTCGGCTCGGATGTTCCACGTCAGACCGGCGACTTCGGGATCGAAATTGCGAACGGCATGGCCTGGCTGGTGCGAGCGACGAGCGAGTCCGGCGGGAGGCCAGATGCCCGCAGGCGCCGCAGCGATTGCGAGGAGATGTATATCCAGCGCCTGATGCCGGCCGAAGCGTTGCGCATCCGGGGCCGCCACAACGCATTGAACGCGCTGGCCGCGCTGGCGCTCGCCTCGGCAGCTGGCTGCAGCCTCGCACCGATGCTCGGCGCGCTGCGCGAATACTGCGGCGAGCCGCACCGGGTCGAATCAATCGGCGTGATCGAGGAAGTGGAGTACTTCGACGACAGCAAGGGCACCAACGTTGGTGCGACCGTCGCGGCGTTGCTTGGGCTGGGCGCGGAGCGACGGCTGGTCGTGATCCTGGGCGGCGACGGCAAAGGGCAGGACTTCGCGCCGCTGGCCCGCCCGGTGTCGCGCCACGCGCGCGCGGTGGTGTTGATCGGGCGCGACGGGCCACTGATTCGCTCGGTACTCGAAGGCACTGGCGTCGAATTGATCGACGCCGCTTCGATGGAGCAGGCGGTCGAACTCGCCGCCGACCACGCGAAGCCGACCGACGCGGTACTGATGTCGCCGGCCTGCGCAAGCTTCGACATGTACCGCAATTACGAGCATCGCGCGGAGGTGTTTCGTGCGGCGGTATCAACGATCGCGCACCAGCGCGGCGCGCTTTTGGAGACCACTGCATGAGCGTTCTGCCCAAATGGTTGCCGGGTTTGCGCAAGCGGAACCGCCATCTGGCCGACGACCTGCCGGTGCGCGTCGGCCAACTCGACTTCGGACGCACGCCGGCGCTGCCGGTGCGTGTGCTGGGCTTCGACCAGACCTTGCTCTGGGTCTCGGTCGCGTTGTTGGCCTGGGGCTTGGTGATGGTGTATTCGGCCACCATCGCCATGCCCGACAACCCTCGCTTTGCAAGGTTCACACCGACCCACTACCTGCTCAGGCACATGCTCGCGCTTGGCCTGGCGTTCGTCGCCGGCCTGCTCGCGTTCCAGATCCGGATGGACACATGGGCCAAGCTGGCTCGGCCGCTGTTCATCGCGTCGCTGATTCTGCTTGCGATCGTGCTGATTCCGCAGATCGGCAAGGGCGTGAACGGTGCGCGCCGCTGGATCCCGATGGGCGCGATGAACTTCCAGCCGTCGGAACTCGCGAAGTTCGCGGTGTTGCTCTATGCGGCCGACTACATGGTGCGCAAGATGGAGGTGAAGGAGCGCTTCTTTCGAGCGGTATTTCCGATGGCGGCCGCCGTCGGCATGGTCGGTGCATTGCTGCTGGCCGAGCCGGACATGGGCGCGTTCATGGTGATCGTCGTGATCGCGATGAGCATCTTGTTCGTGGGCGGCGTCAACATGCGCGGATTCATCGTGATCGCGGCAGTGATCCTGATCGCGTTCGGTCTGATGATTGCGTTCAACGACTATCGGCGCGAGCGCATCTTTGCCTACCTCGACCCATGGAGTGAAAAGCACTCGCTCGGCAAGGGCTACCAGCTCTCTCACGCGCTGATTGCTATCGGGCGTGGAGAGATCTTCGGCGTTGGCTTGGGCGGCAGCGTCGAGAAGCTGCACTGGCTTCCCGAAGCGCACACCGACTTCCTGCTGGCCGTGCTCGGAGAGGAGTTCGGGCTGGTCGGCGTGATCCTCGTGATCGGCATGTTTCTGTGGCTGGTGCGCCGCATCATGACCATTGGCCGCCAGGCAATTGCGCTGGACCGCGTGTTCGCGGGCCTGGTTGGGCAAGGCGTGGCGATCTGGATCGGTTTTCAGGCGTTCATCAACATGGGGGTGAACCTCGGCGCACTGCCGACCAAGGGGCTGACCTTGCCGCTCATGAGTTACGGCGGCTCCGCGATCCTGATGAATTTCGTCGCGATCGCGGTGGTATTGCGGATCGACTGCGAGAACCGGGCGCTGATGCGCGGAGGGCGAGCGTGAGCGCCATGGCCACACGTTGCGCGCTGATCATGGCCGGCGGCACCGGCGGCCACATATTTCCCGGCTTGGCCGTGGCCGAGGCGTTGCGCGGCAAAGGCTGGCGGGTGCACTGGCTTGGCGCTTCGGGCAGCCTGGAGCGCCCAAGCATGGAAAGCCAACTGGTGCCGCCGCGCGGTTTCGCGTTCGATGCGATCGATTTTTCCGGTGTGCGCGGCAAGGGAATCGTCACCTTGGCGCTGTTGCCGGTGCGTCTGCTCAAGGCGTTCTGGCAAAGCATCCGCATCGTGCGCAAGGTCCGACCGAACGTGGTCGTGGGACTGGGCGGCTACGTCACCTTTCCGGCTGGGATGATGGGAGTGCTGCTCGGCAAGCCGCTCGTGCTGCACGAACAAAACTCGGTCGCGGGCCTGGCCAATCGCGTGTTGGCGGGCGTGGCCGACCGGGTGTTCACCGCGTTTCCGAAAGTGCTCGGCAAAGCGCAATGGGTTGGCAATCCGCTGCGGGAGCCATTCCTGCATCAGCCCGATCCTGCCACTCGTTTTGCCGGCCGAAGCGGACCGCTACGGCTGCTGGTGGTCGGCGGCAGTTTGGGCGCGAAGGCGCTGAACGACATGGTGCCGCGCGCGCTGGCGCTGATTCCGCTAGAACAGCGGCCGATCACGATTCATCAAAGCGGCAGCCAGCAAATCGAGGCACTGCGTGCGAACTATGCGGCGGCCGGTGTCCAAGCCGAACTCACGCCGTTCATTGACGACGCCGCCAAGGCGTTTGCCGATGCCGATCTGGTGATTTGCCGCGCCGGCGCGAGCACCGTGACCGAAATCGCGGCCGTGGGCGCGGCAGCGATCTTCGTGCCGTTTCCATCGGCCACCGACGATCACCAAACCACCAACGCGCGCTTTCTCGTCGACTTCGGCGCTGCCTGGCTGCTGCCGCAATCCGAGTTGACCCGCGAAAAGCTCGCCGCCGTTTTGACCGAGCTGGAACGCCCGCAACTGCTGGAGCGTGCGATCGCGGCCAAGGCGGTGCAAAAGCTGGATGCCACCGAGGCGGTGATCGCAGCCTGCGAGGAGCTCGCAGCGTGAAGCACGCGATTCACCACATCCATTTCGTCGGCGTCGGCGGCGCCGGCATGAGCGGCATCGCCGAAGTGCTGCTCAATCAGGGCTATCGGATCTCCGGCTCCGACCTGGCCGACAGCGCCACCTTGCGCCGGCTCGGTGGCCTCGGCATCACGGTGTCGATCGGCCACGCGGCCGAGCACGTCGCGGGCGCCGATGCGGTGGTGATCTCGACGGCAGTGCAGGCGGACAACCCAGAAGTCGTCGCTGCACGCGAGAAGCGCATTCCAGTGGTGCCGAGAGCCTCGATGCTGGCCGAGCTGATGCGCCTGAAGCGCGGCATCGCGATTGCCGGCACACACGGCAAGACCACCACCACCAGCCTCGTTGCGAGCGTGCTCGCGGCGGCCGGGCTCGACCCCACTTTCGTGATCGGCGGCCGCCTGAACAGCGCCGGTGTGAACGCGAAGCTGGGCAGTGGCGACTACATCGTGGTCGAGGCTGACGAGTCGGATGCGTCGTTTCTGAACCTGCTGCCGGTGATGGCGGTCGTGACCAACATCGACGCCGATCATATGGAAACCTATGGTCACGACTTCGGCCGATTGAAAGGCGCGTTCGTCGATTTCTTGCACCGCATGCCGTTCTACGGCACCGCGATTCTTTGCATCGACAACCCCGCGGTGCGCGATATCTTGACGCAGGTCACCTGCCCCGTTACGCGCTACGGGTTTGCCGAAGACGCCGAAGTGCGCGCGATCGACGTGCGCGCGGTCGGCAGCCAGATGCACTTCACCGTGCAGCGCCGCAACGGCGTCAGCCTGCCGGATCTGCCGGTGGTGCTGAACCTCGCCGGCGAGCACAACGTCTTGAACGCGCTGTCCGCGATCGCGGTGGCGGTCGAACTCAACATTCCCGATGGCGCGGTACAAAAGGCGCTGGCCGAATTCAAGGGCGTCGGCCGGCGCTTCCAGCACTATGGCGAGCTGCCTGCCGGCAACGGTGACAACGGCACCTTTACCTTGATCGACGACTACGGCCACCACCCGGTCGAGATGGCCGCGACGATCGCGGCCGCGCGCGGCGCGTTTCCGGGTCGGCGTTTGGTACTCGCGTTCCAGCCGCATCGCTACACCCGCACGCGCGACTGCTTCGAGGATTTCGTGAAGGTTCTGGGCGATGCCGATCTGCTGCTGCTGTCCGAGGTTTACGCCGCTGGCGAGACCCCGATCGTTGCGGCCGATGCGCGGTCATTGGCGCGCGCGCTCCGCGTCGCGGGCAAGGTCGAGTCGGTGTTCGTGGATGAAATTTCCGCGATGCCGCAAGCCGTGATTGACAACGCGCGCGCCGGTGACGTCGTGCTTTGTATGGGCGCCGGATCGATCGGTGCAATTCCTTCAAAAATTGTTGACATGCTACAAATTCACGAGCATGATCTCCTTGATGGGCGCGCGCAATGAGCTTGTTTGCTTTTGAAAAAGGAGATTTGATCAGTGTCTGCGGCTGAAAAGATTGCTGTGCTCATGGGCGGCGTGTCGGCCGAGCGCGAGGTGTCCCTCATGTCGGGCCGAGGCGTGCTCGCGGGGCTCAAAGCTCGCGGTGTCGATGCGCATGCGTTCGATCCCGCCGAGCGGCCGTTGACCGAACTGCGAGACCAGAATTTCACGCGTTGCTTCATCGCGCTGCACGGCCGCCATGGTGAAGACGGCACCGTGCAAGGCGCGCTCGAATTGCTTGGCATCCCCTACACCGGCTCCGGCGTTCAGGCCTCGAGTATTGCGATCGACAAGGTCATGACCAAGCGCCTGTGGGAGGCCGATGGGCTGCCCACGCCACGCTACGTGCGCTTGGCGTTCGACCAGCAAGGCCATGAGCAAATTCGCGCGGTTCCCGACGTGCTCGGCTTGCCGCTGATCGTCAAGCCTCCGCGCGAAGGCTCCTCTATTGGCGTCACCAAGGTGACGGGTTATTCGCAGATGCAGGACGCGGTACGGCTGTCCACGCAGTTCGATCCGGACGTGCTTTGCGAGGAATACATCGAGGGCGAAGAGGTCACCTGCGCGCTACTGGGCCAGGGCCTCGATGCGGTGGCGCTGCCGGTGGTGCGCATCGCCGCGCCGGACGGCGCCTA
>JBDTRV010000024.1:0-11373 GCA_039931475.1 Burkholderiales bacterium
CGCAGCGCGTCATGCGCGCCCTTGCGGTCGAACTTGTTGATCGCGACGAACTCGGCGAAGTCGAGCATGTCGATCTTCTCGAGCTGGCTGGCGGCGCCGAACTCGGGCGTCATCACGTACATCGGCACGTCGACCAGCGGCACGATCGCGGCGTCGCCCTGGCCGATGCCGGAGGTCTCGACGACGATCAGGTCGAAGCCCGCGCACTTGCACGCGGCCAGCACGTCGGGCAGGGCCTGGCTCACCTCGCTGCCGAAGTCGCGCGTCGCGAGCGAGCGCATGAACACGCGCTGACCGCTGTCGCCCGCGCCGCTGCCAGCGCCAGCCTGGGCAGCCGGCTTCGGCCACGGGGCGATCGCGTTCATGCGAATGCGGTCGCCCAGCAGCGCGCCGCCGCTCTTGCGCCGGCTCGGGTCGATCGAGATTACGGCGATGCGAAGGGCGTCGTTCTGGTCGAGCCGGATGCGCCGGATCAACTCGTCGGTCAGCGACGACTTGCCGGCGCCGCCGGTGCCGGTGATGCCGATCACCGGAATGGATTTCTTGGTCGATTCCGCCCGCATCCGCTCCACCAGCTTGGGCTCAGCGCTATCATTTTGAAGAGCAGTGATGAGCTGCGCCAATGCGCGCCAGTTCATCTCGCCTTGGCCTTCGATCTGCGAGAGCTCTTTCGGTGCAAGCCCTGAAATGTCGCGGTCGCAGCGCATCACCATCTCGCCGATCATCCCTTGCAGGCCCATTTTCTGGCCGTCTTGCGGGCTGTAAATGCGCGCAACGCCGTAGCCTTCCAGTTCGCTGATCTCGCTGGGCACGATCACGCCGCCGCCGCCGCCGAACACCTGGATGTGCTCGCCGCCGCGGCTCCTGAGCAGATCGACCATGTACTTGAAATACTCGACGTGCCCGCCCTGGTAGCTGCTGATCGCAATGCCCTGCACGTCTTCCTGCAGCGCGGCGGTGACCACCTCGTCGACCGAGCGGTTGTGGCCCAGATGGATCACTTCGCAGCCCATGCCCTGCAGGATGCGCCGCATGATGTTGATGGCTGCGTCGTGTCCGTCGAACAAGGACGCGGCCGTCACGAAGCGCACCTTGTGCGTCGGGCGGTAGTTGGCGAGGGCTTTCAGTTCGGCGGACAGGTCGGTCATGGCGTTGTCTCTCTCTCAGTCTTCGTTTGACGATTCTTGCTGGCTGTTCGCCTCGCTTGCGGAGCTACTCGACCTTCAATCCGTCGAGCGAAGGATCGCCGGTCGGATACTTCAAGGGAAGACTCTTCAGACAGTCTCGCACCATCGCCCCGATCATCAGATTCCGGTGCGTCTTGGAGTTCGCCGGCACCACCGTCCAGGGTGCCCATTCGGTGCTGGTCGCGCCGAGCAGCGCGCCGTAGGCTTTCTGATAGTCCTTCCACTGCTTGCGCGCCTCAATGTCGCCCATGCTGAACTTCCAGTGCTTGTCCGGATTGTCAAGGCGCGCCTGGAGGCGTTCGCGCTGTTCGTCGTAGCCGATATGCAGCATGAACTTGAGGATCAACGTGCCGGTTTCTGACAGCATGCGCTCGAAGTCGTTGATCTGGGCGTAGCGCTGGCGTGTCTGTTTCTCGTCGATCCAACCGTTGACCACCGGCACCAGAACGTCTTCGTAGTGGCTGCGGTTGAAGCACATGATGTGGCCGGCCGCGGGCACCTGTGCGTGGATGCGCCAAAGGTAATCGTGTGCGAGCTCGTTCTCGCTCGGCGCCTTCCAACCGATCGTGTGCACGCCAAGCGGGCTGGTGCGCGAAAACACGCCGCGCAGAGTTCCGTCCTTGCCGGAGGTATCGGTGCCTTGCAGGATCACGAGCAGCTTGTGGCGGCCGTCGGCGTAGAACAGGTTCTGCAGCGTGTCGATTTCCTGCGCCAGCTTGTCGACAGCGTCCTTGTCGTCGCCCTTGTCGCCGCTGGAAAATGGCTTCTCGCCAGCATCGAAGTCCGACATGTCGAGCGGCTGGCCGGCTTTCTTGCCCGACTTGCCATCGGGGCGCGGTTGCCAGTCTTTCGCGCGGGGATCGATTGAGGAGTCGTTGTTGTCACGTGCCATGGAAATTGCCTCCTGATGCGGTCATTGTTGCACTGCCACGCCCGGTTTGCGGGGTCACGCCAACGCCAGCCACGCCGCGTGTGCTTACGCCAAGACGGGTGAACCCGGATTTCGAGGCACGTCACGCTGGCCTCGATGGCAACGCATGAGATGACGATCCACGCCGTCGTCCGATTTGCATGAAAACACTATCGGACTATGCTGTTTCAAAGACATTGGCAATCAAAAAGAGGATCGGCATGGACGAACAAGACCAAGTCACACCGCAACCACGGAGCGGCACGAGCGCCGAGCAAGCCGTGAGCGAATCGACGCAAGCACCACCGCCGGCGGACGGCTACGCAGGAGACATCTCCCCCCAACTGGCCTGGCAGTGGGTGCAAGACGGTCAGGGCCTGATCGTGGACGTGCGCAGCGACGCCGAGCGCGAATGGGTCGGTTTCGTGCCGGGCGCGGTGCCGCTCGCGCTCAAGCAATGGCCTGGCATGGCACTGAATCCCGACTTCGATCCCGGGTTGCGCGGACTTTCCGCCGGCAAGCGATTGCTGATGCTCTGCCGCAGCGGCGTGCGCTCGATCACGGCCGCCAGGCGCGCGACGGAGCTGGGCCTTGAGGCCTACAACATTCTGGAAGGATTCGAAGGCAACCCCGATCCTGAAGGCCGGCGCGGACGCACCGGGGGTTGGCGTTTTCATGGCTTGCCATGGCGGCAGAACTGAGCCTCCGGCACGCCTGTCGACAACTCATTGCCATTGGCTTACCACAGGCGACCGACGTTTCGCCTTGGCGTCTGGCGCCGGATGTCTGCAAAATCACGAAAACGAGAATAGTATCATTGTGTAACACAAAATAACTTCCTCTTGCTCAATGCACTCATTACTATTGGCTTCTGCGAGAATCCGCGCACAATTTCACATGGTTAGTAACAAACCATGCAATTTGTCGCATAACGTGACTAAATACACGCTGCGGAGGTGCTTGCAATTTCAGTCGTTTAGAAGCCAATACGAATCCGCAAGGGAGGAATGTCATGGAAACCATCACCAAACCATTTACTGAACACGTCGTCACTCAAAGTCCGAAGCCCCCCACGAAAGCTTTTGTAGATCCGCCGCTAACTGCTCATCTGCAAGAGCGGATCGCAACCACGTTCAACAAGCGACGCGATGAGCTATGGGGCGGCAAGTTCTTCCTAGATGGCAAACGCGCCGGGTCGAACGCGGTGCGACTTGATGGGAACGACTACCTCGGCGTTTCGGGCCATCCAGAAATCGTCGCGGCGCAAATCGCTGCAATGCAGTACAGCGATGAAGCGGTGATTCAGTCGGCAGTTTTCTTGCACGCAAGCCATCCAACGCATGCGTTGGAACGGAGTCTCGCAAACTGGGTCGGCAAGGAAGACAGTTTCATATGTCAGTCCGGGTATGCGGCCAACACCGGCCTGTTGCAGACCATCGCCGATCCGCAAACCCCGGTCTATGTCGACGCAATGGCGCATGCATCGCTGTGGGAAGGCATTCATGCAGCGCGTGCCACCGGCTACCCATTTCGCCACAATAATCCCGATCATTTGAACCGCTTGATGGCACAGCACGGCGCGGGCGTCGTTGTGGTCGATTCGGTTTACAGCACCACCGGAGCAGTTTGCCCGCTTCTGCAAATGGTCGAAGCAACGGAACGCCACGGAGGCATGATTTTGGTCGACGAATCCCACTCGCTCGGCACTCATGGCCCCGGAGGCACCGGACTGTGTGCTGAATTGGGTCTCAGCAACCGGGTGCATTTCATCACCGCAAGTCTTGCGAAAGCTTTCGCAGGCCGGGCCGGTTTCTTCACCATGCCAAGCGCAATGCGGAACTACATTACGTTCAACAGCTTTCCCACCATTTTCAGTTCATGTTTGCTACCGCACGAGATCGCCGGCCTTGCCGCGACCCTTGCCGTCATCAAAAAATCCGACGCCGCGCGTCGCCGATTGCACGCCATTACCAAACGGTTGCGAGCCAGCTTCACGGCCCTTGGCTATCCCGTCCACCAGGGCACTGAGCAAATCATCGCGCTGGAAGCCGGCGCTGAACCAGACACCATGAAGCTGCGCGATCGATTTGAAGAGCACGATGTGTTCGGCGCGGTATTTTGCGCACCGGCTACCAGCCGCAATCGTTCATTGCTGCGCTTGACCGTGAGCGCCAGCCTGACCGATGCTGAAGTAAGTCATGTCGAGGCCACCGCCGCCGCGGTTGCGCCGCTGATCAAACCCTGGGACTGGCCGATCGCGCGCCGCGCGCGCGGAGGGTAGGCGACATAAGCGCGGCGCGGCTGAAGTCGCGCCGCGCCGTATCAGCTTCTGACCTGCCTGGCAGGAAGCCTGCCGAGAAACTGCTGGTAGTTGCTGCTCTGGTTGCAATACTCCGGCCGAATCGGAAACAGCGCGCCGAGCAATGGCTCGTCGTTGCCGATCGAGAAAGCCTCGCGCATTTCAGGCGCCGCGGAGTCGCCAAGCGCTTGGCGCAATTCGATGTTGATCAATTGCCGGCCCTCGCGAATGTCTTCCAGCGCGCCATGCGACGTGACGGACGCTTCAGCCAGTTCGGCAAGCTCCTCGAGGCCTCCCGCAGGTTCAAGCTGGAGCCAACCCGCGTGACCGTTGGCATCGCGTCCGAGAATACCGAAAGGCGAACCGAGCACCACGTACTCGACCCAGCTTTGCCGATCGACCAGGGCTTTGAGTTCGAGCGCGATCGACTGGTAGTTCAGCAGCGCGTTCTGTCTGGGCGTCAAGGTCGATCGCCAGACGTGCATCGAGCGCGCGCCTGCCATCCCCTGCAGCCTGCCTAGCGCAGCGATCAGCCGCCGGGTCATGTCGGATGCCTGCTTCGCAATGAATTGCTGGATCAAACCGTCGTTGAACGCATCCACCGCGATCTGCTCGTCCGCCTGCCCAGTGAGGAGCACTCGCATGCCGGGCCAGTCGCCTAAAGTCCGCAGCGCTTGCAGACCGTCCATGGCCGGCATCGAGAAGTCGACCACGCACACCTGAACCAACCCATAGCGCGAGGTTTCGTTTTCCCAGTAGCGCAGGATTTGTGGAATCATCGGCGAGCGGTACTTGCGCCAGCGATCGACGATTTCTTGCTGCCTCCAGTTGTCGGCTTCGCGGCGCGTCTGTTGTTCGCGCAGATGCGCAACCCACTCCGTTGGCCGGATGAAAAGGCTGATCGGCAAGTCGCCCGGCACGACCAGCGCCATCATTTCCAGAAAGTCAGGATCGTCGTCGAGAAAGGCAATCGCACCAGGCGACCTGAGGACGGGAAGGTTCATGTTGTTCTCGCGCTGGTCGCCGCCCACACGTCGCCGGCCCGGTGCGAGGCGTCCGTTTGCCTGGGCCGGCCCGGCGCATCGCTCATGGAGTTGCCTGCGTGCATTGGTGGACGGTAACCGATCCTCCCCGCAGGCGCGCCAGCGGAAGTTCAATGACGAAACTGGCGCCGCGGCCCAGTTCGGAGTGGACCCGTATCGAGCCGCCGGCGCTCTTGACCACGCGCCTGCAAAACGCGAGGCCAAGTCCATGGCCGTTGTGGTTGTCCGACGAGAAAAAGGGCTCGAATATGCGATGCCGAAGCGCCGGCAAAATCCCGACGCCACGGTCCGAAAAGGTCAGCCTGCCCTTGCCGCCCGCCGTCGCGATGTCGATGGCAACGTCACCCTTGGTCAAGGGCGCGTCGGCCCGCGCCAACGCCGCGAGCGCATTCTTGAGCAGGTTCTCGAACACCTGCATGAACAGCGCGGGCGATGAATCGAATACGAAGTTTTGCCGGACATGAACCTCGATCGCATTGCGTTCCTGTGCGTTGCGAAAGGGATATTGCTCGGTCATCTGAAGCACCAGTTGGCCAACGTCGATCGGCTCGCTGTGCGGTGTCAGCCTGAGCATCCGAGCGTTGACCAACTGGGTGTCGATCTGATGGTTCATGTTGCGAGCCAATGTCTCGAGCCGATTGGCAAGCGGTTCGATCGCGCCACCGGTCTTGCCGTCCGCGCCCTGCGCGACGCCACGCAGTGCTTGCGAAACGAGGGAAACGGTTGCAAGCGGCGTCCGCAGTTCGTGCGCCATGATGCCCATGGTGGTCAGTGTTCTTCGGAGATGCAGACGACGTTGATTGGCGGTGGAAAACCCCAATACGATCGCCATGCACCAGGTAAATCCCAATACCGCCGAGTTGGTCGCCGCGCTCACTCCCAAAATTTGTGGAGCGGCCGGTCCGAATGCATTGAACGACAGCGACCCAATGATGGCGCCTGAAGCAATGCCGACCGTTGCAATGCGCCAGTCAACAGTTTGATAGTAGATGAGCACCATAGACACTGCGCTTGCAAGCCAAACGGCATTGCCGCCATTGCAAAGGTAGAGCCAGCTAAACAGAAAGGGCAACTCGGACCACAAGACGAGGTTGAATATTACCTGAGTGCTCAGGGCAAATGGGTTGGATTTCGCCGCCAGAATCAGCAGTACAACTCCCAGCCCACCGAATGCCAAGCGGAGCGACATGCTTTCCCAAGGCTGTGGGAGCCAAGACGTCCAGACCCAGCCGAACAGTGGGTGGCCGACGAGCGTTAGCGCCCCCAGCCACCCAATCCGCCACGCCGACGGGTGCAGGATTGGCTCGAGCGGCGCCATCAAGATGTCATTGCCGATGTCCTGACGCAGCCAGGCCAGTGCACGCGCGACCCGCGGCCAATGCCCTTGCAGCGCGTACCAGAAAGTCGCCCAACGATCAGTTGCCATCGTTCACGCCGCCTCGCCCGCCGATTGTTGGCCGCCAGCTGGTTCAGCCGCCGACGCGATCGCGACCCGATTTCGGCCCGCTCGTTTGGCGGCGTATAGAGCCGTATCGGCTCGGCCGATCGTCGCTTCCGCCGTTTCCGCCGGTTCGGCCTCGGCCACACCGATCGACACCGTCACCTTGAGGCCAGCGGCGAGCGACGCCAAATCGAGCCGTTTGACACGCCGGCGCAGCCGATTCGCGGCCTCGGCAGCCGCGTCGAGCGTCGTCTGCGGCAACAGCACGATAAATTCCTCGCCGCCCCAGCGGCCGCACTGGTCGCTTGGGCGCAACTCGGCCAACACCGCGGCCGTGATTTTGCGCAGCACCTCGTCGCCACACGCATGGCCGCACCGGTCATTCACGTCCTTGAAGTGGTCCACGTCCAGCAACAGCACCGAATACGGGGCCGCTTGCCGCTTTTGCGCGGCCCCCAGCGTTCGCAGCGCCTGCTGAATGAAGCCTCGGCTGAACGCACCGGTCAGCGGGTCGCGGCTGGCCAGTTCGCGCAGCCGGTCGACCAGCGTGTCCTGCATCAGTCGCGCTTCCACCCAGCGCCGCGCGAGCCGGTGTTCGACCCGGCTGCGCATCATCATCACGGCGCCGAACATCAGGACGCCGACCAGAAGCAGCAGAGCCTGGCTCGACTCGTGCGGTGGGCGAGTCGCGAAAAATGCCGCAAGCGTGGCCACAAAGCCGACCAAAAAGCTGCCATAGACGCGCGGCAGCATGCCCAGCGTGCCCAGCATGACCGCAGCGACGGTGAGCAGCACCACCAAATTGAAATACAGCAGGCCGTCCATCGCGCCGGTGTCGAGCAGCCAGATCGAACTGGGCCAGGCGAGCGACACGGCAAGCGTTGCCGCGACTTCGCGCCGCACCCAGCGTGACTGATCGGAGTGCTCACCGCGCGGCCGGCGCAAAAACGCTAGCGCCAGGCGCCAATGCAGAACACCGGCGGCCAATATGACGCACACCCACAGCGCGATGCGGCTTGGCTCGACGACGTCTAGATGCGAAAACGCGATCAGCCCGATCGCCAGCATACCGAGCGGCGAGCCCTCGCGCGTGCGCGCGAACATCTCCAACAGCAACCCGGCGCGCACCTCCGCTTCCGGCGGCGGCGGCAGGGGCTGAGTGGCGTTCAGCGGTTGCACGGAGGCAGGCGAGGTCATACTGACTACATTATCGACAAGCAAGCCTCCAAAGAGAGATGCTATCGCGCAGGTCAGAAGCTGAGCCGTGAAATAAGCATGGCGCTCGCCGAGCGACCGGCCATTGGCGATCTGGCGGGCGCAACACTGCTTACTACGTTTTATGTAGCGAAGAACTACCCACCAGTAAGCGGTAAAGGCCGATTTTCTTCAGAAAACCAAGCCGACCAGCCCTCGCCAAGCGTCACAGCGCCGAAAAATCCGGCTTGCGCTTTTCCATGAACGCGGAAAACGCCTCACGCGCCGCCGGCTCGCGCAGCATTCGGCCGAAGCTTGCGCCTTCTTCATCCATCCGCCCCAGCACCAAGTCACGCTGGCCAGCTTTCATCAGCCGTTTGGTTTCGATCAGCGATGACAGCGGTTTGGCCGCGAGCTTGCGCGCCTGCTTTTGCGCAAGAGCATTGGCTTCCGCTGGCGGCACGATCCGGTTCACGAGTCCGATCTCGAGCGCGGCCTCGGCCAGGAACGGCTCGCCGAGCAACAGCGCCTCGGCCGCGCGGTGGTAGCCGAACATGCGCGGCACGAGCAGGCTTGACGCAGCCTCCGGGCACAGGCCGAGATTCACGAATGGCATCGAAAAAGCTGCGTTGTCGCCCGCGTACACCAGATCACAGTGCAGCAACATGGTGGTGCCGATGCCCACGGCCGGGCCGCAGACGGCGGCGACCAGCGGTTTCTCGAAGGTCGCGATGGCGCGCAGGAAGCGCCACACCGGCGAGTCGTGTCCGGCCGGCGGCGCGTTCAGGAAGTCGCCAATGTCGTTGCCTGCGCTGAAAATCGACTCGTGGCCCTGGATCACGACCGCGCGGATGGCGCCATCGCCCGCTGCCTGTTCGATGCCGTCGGCCAGCGCCGCATACATCACGCTCGTGATCGAATTCTTCTTGTCGACCCGGTTCAAGGTGAGGGTCAGCACGCCGGATTCGACATGGCTCAAGACGTCGTTGGTCGGATGGCTCATGGTTTCATTCCTTGTAATAAACGAGCTGATGCGTCGAGGCGAGCAGCGCGCCGGCTTCGCTCCACAGATGCGCGGTCTGGTCGAAGTATCCGTTGCGGAAGGCGGACGCTCTGGCCTCGCCCAGGATGAAACCGCCTGCGACGGCGGCAAGCTCCGCCGCCGTGGCGTGGAAATACGTCGTCATCGAAACAGTGCCGATTGGCACGCGCAAGGCCCGGCGCTGCCAGATCAGCGGGTAGAACACGTCGGCGAGCGCCGCGAGCGATGCGAAGTCGATGCCGCGCGGCGGGTCGTCGCGCAGCCAGAGCCGGGTTCGGGAGCCGCCCTCGCGTCCGTCCCATGCGGTCGGAAAATGCCCTTCGAGGAAGCGCATCTCGTAGCGTTTGATCCACTCGACCGGCGCTTCGCGGAAGGTGCGCGGCGTATCGTTTGGGGCCGGAACCTTGGGCATCGGCAGCGCGTCGGCGCTCCAGGTCTGGCGCCGAACAGCCGTCACGACGGTGGCGGTCAGCACCGTTTGTCCGGATTGCTGCATCTCGACGACCCAATGTTGGGTCGACCGGTTGGTGCGCGCGGGACGTGCGATCACCTCGAATGGGCCGCTCGCAAGCGCGGCGGCGAAGTTGACGGTGAGCGCAACCGGGTCGCCCAGACACTCCGAATGCCGCAGAACGCCAGCGAGCGCCTGCGCCGCGGTCAGCCCGCCGAATGGGCCGACCATGTTGGCGTAGGCCGGGCTGGTGTGGCCCTGCCAGCGGTGATCGCCCAAGGGTTCAAGCGCTAGCGCCTGGTCGAACGGATGGGCGAGGTCGGTGGGCGGGTTGCTCATGCTGGATCGCCGCATCAAGGAACCCGCACCCACGTCTGCGTTCGGCCGAACGGCCCGAAAGAGCCGCGCACCCGCAGCTTCGCGCCGCCTTCGATCGGCGTCAGGCGCAAGGTGTAGCTGGTGCCGTTTTCGGGGTCGAGAATCTTGCCGTCTTCCCAGACGTCCTTGCCTTCAGCCTTCTTCGCGCCACGGATGATTTCGAGGCCGACCAGCGGCTGGTCCTTGCGCTCGTCCGTGCAACGGTCGCACACCGGATTCGGATCGTTGGGGCGCGGCCGCAGCAGCTTTTCGATCCGGCCGCTCAAGACGCCGTTCTGCTCAGTGATGCGCATCAGCGCTTTCGCCTCGCCAGTCTTGTCGTCAATGCTTTTCCAGGTGCCGATCGGCGTCATCTGCGCGAACGCGGGCATAGCCATGAGCGCGGCAAGTATGGCGCTGGCGGCAGGCGCTGCGGCCGCGACGCCGCGCGCGGCCTGCCGGATCATGAAAGTGCCTCTGCAGTGTCCATCAATGTCGCCAGCTCGGCCCGCGCCGTGCGCATCAGCGTCGCGGTCTCGGGCAGCAAGTGCGCGAAGTAAAAGCGCGCGGTCTGCAGCTTGGCGACATAGAACGGATCGGTGTTTCCGCCGGCAACCTCGCGCAGCGCAACCTGCGCCATGCGGGCCCAGAAGTAGCCAAATGCGAGGTGCCCGACCACTCTCAGATAGCCACGCGCGGCAGCGCCGACGACTTCCGGGTTGCTCATCGCCTTCATGCCGATCTCTGTCGTGAACTGCGTCGTCTTTTCGCCCAACTCGGCCAGCGGCTTGATGAACTCGGCCATCTTCTCGTCGCTTTGCGCTTCCTGCACCAATTGCGCGACCAGCTTGCCAAACTTCTTCATCGCCGCGCCGCCGTCGCCCAGCACCTTGCGGCCGAGCAGGTCGAGTGCCTGCACGTCGTTGGTGCCCTCATAGATCATGTTGATGCGCGCATCGCGCACGAACTGCTCCATGCCCCATTCCTTGATGTAGCCGTGCCCTCCAAATACCTGCTGGCAGGCGGACGTCGCGATCCAGCCGTTGTCGGTCAGAAACGCCTTGACCACTGGGGTCAGCAAAGACAACATTTCACCGCTATCTTGGCGTACTTTCTGATCCGGATGGAAGTGCTCCTTCTCCAGCAACACTGCGCAAAAGATCGCCAAGGCGCGCCCGCCTTCCGCATACGCCCTGGCGGTCAGCAGCATCTTGCGCACGTCGGGATGCACAATGATGGGATCGGCCGGTTTGTCCTTGGCCTTGGGGCCGGACAGGGAGCGCATTTGCAGCCGCTCCCTGGCATACGCCAGCGCGTTCTGGTACGCCACTTCGGTCAGTCCCAGCGACTGGTTGCCGACACCCAGACGAGCCGCGTTCATCATCACGAACATCGCGTTCATGCCCTTGTTGGCTTGCCCCACCAGGGTCCCCACGGCGCCTTCGATCA
>JBDTRV010000025.1:0-11290 GCA_039931475.1 Burkholderiales bacterium
GCGAACCGCTGCGAACCGCTGCGAACCGTAAAGTACTCTTGGGCAACATTCACCGGCTCGATCCCACGCAAACGCGGGCGCAGCGCGCAAAATGGCGCCCCAACCGCGTTGCGCCGCGCGCCTGCGGAGTTGTCCTGTGCCCATGTTCCATCGTTCCGCCTTTGACGCCCCGTCACCCCAAGCGAGCCCTTCCGGCTGGAGCGGCGCGGCTCAGGCCGAGCACGACGAAACTGGGCAGCGCCGGTCCTGGATCGGGACGCTCGCCGTGCTGCTGATCGCGCTGGCCGGCGGCCTCGGCGCGGCCTGGCTCTGCGTCGAGAACGGCGTGGAAAGCCGGCGCGAGGAACTGGCCGAGTCTCTCACGCGCAGTGCCAACGCGCTGACCCGAAACACGCTGGACAGTGCCGCCATTGGCGCATTGATCGTGACGGGCTTGAACGAGCCGACCTTCAAACAGGCGGTGCGCGGCGAGCGCCCGCCAGACGCACCGGAAGTGCTCGAGCGGCTCGCGGTGGCGCGCGAGCGGTTCGGCGCCGAAGCCGCGATTCTCGTGAGCGCCGATGGCGTGGTGGTGGCGCATCAGGGCGGCGGCCCGGCCAGCGCCACCGGCCTGAACGTGGCCTATCGCCCCTATCTGGCGCGGGCGCTGGAAGGCGTCGAAAGTGTTTACGCGGCATCGGGCGCGGCCAACGCTTCCGCGGTCAATCTGATCTTCGCGGCGCCGCTGTACGAGGGCACCTCTGCCGCCGGCCGCGTGATCGGGGCGCTGCTGTTGACAATGCCGCTGTCCTCGATCGAGCAGACGGTGTTCGCGCCCGGGCAGGAGCGCTTGCTGTTGTCGCCGCAGGGAATCGCGCTGTTGAGCAGCCGGCCCGAGTGGCGGTTCGCGGTGGCGCCACCGCTTGACGCCGAGAAGCTCGCTCAGATCCGCGGCGGCCGGCAGTTCGGCGCGCGCTTTGATCAGACAGCCCCATCGGCGCTTCCGTTCGACCCACGGCAAGGCGAAGTACGGCTAGAAGGCGCCGGGATGCTGGTGGCGCGCGAACGGGTCGAATGGAACGACCCGGGCGGCGCCTGGCAATTGGTGGGGCTACAGAGCGCGGCACACGCGGTACCTTTGACCGAGCCGATCGGGTTTGGCGCGGCCGCGTTCCTGGGGATCGCGATGTTCGGGCTGATGTTTCTCACCCTGCTTGGCAATCGCCGCCGCAACGCGGAAATCCAGGCCCGCTTGTCTACCCTGGGCAGCGCGCTCGAGCGCAGCGCCACCAGCGTGATCGTTACCGACGCGCGCGGCATCATCGACTGGGTCAATCCGAACTTCGAGCGCAGTTCGCAGTATTCGGTCGCGGAACTGCGCGGCAAGGCTTTCCAGTCGCTTTCGGGCGAGCTCACGCCGCCGGAAACGCGGCGCGAGATGTCCTCCGCGCTGCGCCAGGGCCGGCCCTGGTCGGGTGAATTCGTGAATCGGCGCAAGGACGGCAGCGTTTTTCGCGAACACGCGAGCCTTTCGCCGGTGCTGGGCGCCGATGGAAAGTGCATCGGAGTGGTCGGCCTGCACGAGGACATCACCGAGATCGCGCTGGCGCGGGACCGGATCGCGGAGCGCGAAAGGCTGCTCGACAAAGTGTTCGAATCGAGCCCGGACGCGATCCTGCTGGTCGACGCGCAGGGCACCATCATGGAAGTGAACCGCGCGGCCGAAACGATGTTCGGCCACGGCCGCGAGACACTCGTCGGGCGCGGCGTCGAGATGCTGCTTTCCGAGCGCTCACGGCGCACGCTTGCCGCCGAGCGCGAGAGTTTCGCGGCAGCGCTGTCCAATGCGGCCGAGGAACACCGGCCGACGCTGTATGGGCTGCGCGCCAGCGGCGGTGAATTCCCGATCGAGCCGCGGCTGGCGCCGCTCTCGCCGCGCTCACCACAGTCGGCCACCGCCGCCGGCAACCGCTTCGTCGTCAGCGTGCGCGACGTGACACTGCGCGGCGAGATCGATCGGCGTCTGGCTGAAGCCATGCAACAACAAGCTGCCATCCTCGAGCACGCGCCGCCGATCGTGTTTGCCTGCGACGGGTTGTTTCGCAAGGTCAATGGATCGTTTGCCCGACTGTTCGGCTTCAGCGCCGAGGCCATGCCAGGCCGCCCCACCAGCATCCTGTTCGAGTCGCCCGACAGCTATGCCGCTTTCAGCGCCGACGTCGCGCCCGCGCTCACGCGCGGCGAGACCGTGCGCGCCGAATGGCGCCTGCGCTGCGCCAATGGCGGCACGATCGTGGCGCGGATTCGCGGGCAGGCGGTGGCGATGGAAGGCGGCGGGCTGGGTGCGGTCTGGGTGATCGAGCCGCTGTCCGGCACTGTCAGCTCGCGCGCAGCATCCCTTGACGCTCAATGAACGCCACCATTTTGTCCACCCGATCAAGGGTGCGCGGAAGGGTCAGGGCAAGCATGCGCTGGCCGGCGAGCTGCACGAGCGGCACCGCCTTGATCGCGGCCTGCACCAGGTTTTCAGTCCACCCGCTTGCGAATGCGATCAGTCCATCATGCGCGCTCGCATCGGTAGGGGCGACGGTGAGCGCGAAGACGAGCGGGAAGGTCGGCTCGCGCGCGGCCAGCCGGCCGCGGAAAAACGGTTTTTCTGGCGCACGACCAAGTCGAGTTCGATCGGGGCGGCGCGCTTGAGCAGCACCGGTGCGAGGCCCGGCCTTGATGGATCAGTTTGTTCACGATCAGCATGGGTGCGGCTTGAGAAAGAACATCGAACGGGTTAATATAACGATCGTTATAACCTGAGGACAGAATCATGACGACTTTGAAGCTCACGCAAGTCGGTAATTCGGTTGGCGTCATCTTCCCCAAGGACGTGCTCGCTCGGTTGAAGGTCGAGAAAGGCGACACGTTGTTCGTGACGGACTCTGCCAACGGGGTGACATTGACGCCGTACAGCGCGGAATTCGAAACGCAAATGACCGCCGCGCGCCGGATCATGAAAAAGCGCCGCAACGTGTTGCGTGAGTTGGCGAAGTGAGTGGCGCCGAGCCGGACTGGATCTGGCTCGACCCGGCGATCGTCCGCGCAGTGCACGGGGAGCAGTTGGCAGAGCACGGTGGCGGTGGCGGCGTGCGCGACGAGAACCTGCTGGCATCCGCCCTGGCGCGGCCCCAGCAACTGGCGCACTACGGCACGCCGGATGTGGCGGACCTTGCATCGGCCTACGCGTTCGGACTTGCACGCAACCATCCGTTCATTGACGGCAACAAGCGCACCGCCTTCGTCGCCTGCGAGCTGTTTCTCACGTTGAACAACTTCGAGCTGACCGCCTCCGATGCCGATTGCGTGCTCACGATGCTGGCGCTCGCCGCCGGCGACTTCGATGAACAAATTTTCGGCAACTGGGTCCGGCAGCACCTTCAGTCTTCCAGCACCTGATTCTCAAAACAAAAAACATCGCTGCGCCAGCGCCAGCACCGCCGCCGGCTCGCGGGTCCGCAACTGGCCGTCGGCGCGCATGGTATAGGTCTGCGCGTCGACTAAAGTTTTCATAGCGTTAGATGACCGGTGTATCAGCGGCTGGCCGCTATTCGATCCCAAGTAGTGGTTTTGAAGCGGGCGACACCGGCGCAAAAACCCACAATGCGTACGCAGCATGCCGTGCCCATTAAATGGGCTGGTGCGCCACAACCAAGTTGGTGCCGTCAGGTGGCCTCTCGGGCGCTCAGCAGCAGCAACTCGCGATTGCGAGCGCGCCCGCGCCCGCGCCCAAACCCAGGCTGCTGATCCTCGACGAGCCACCGAAAGCATTCAGCCAAGCATCATTAAGGACGTCGGCCGCGTGAACCAGATGTAGCGACCGATCGCGGTGAAATGGCAATCGTGCTGTGCGAGCAGCACTACGACCTCGCGCAGGAGCTGCCCGACGACTATCTGATGATGGAGCGCGACGACGTGATTGCGCGCGGACTTGGGACGGACATGGAGAGCGATTCAGACAGCCGGCTCGTTGCGATCCGATGGGCCTTCGCCAGCGCCACAGCGCGTCGAAGAAATCTTACAGCGTCAAAATCGTGCACCCCGTCGTCTTGCGCGCCTCGAGATCCCGGTGCGCCTGTTGCACCTGATCGAGCGGATACTGCTGCGCGATGTGGATCTTGACTTTGCCACTCGTCACAACGGCGAACAGCTCGTCGGCCATCGCCTGCGTCCGCTCGCGCGTGCGCATGTGCGAGAACAAGGTCTGGCGCGTTACGTAGAGAGACCCCTTGGCACCGAGGATGCCGGGTGCGAATGGTTCGACCGGCCCGGAAGCATTGCCGAAGCTCGCCATCAGGCCGAGCGGCTGCAGGCAGTCGAGCGACTTGTCCCAGGTGTCCTTGCCAACCGAGTCATACACCACCTTCACGCCCTTGCCGCCAGTGATCTCCTTGACCTTCGCGAGAAAATCCTCCGTCGAATAGTTGACCGCATGCGCCGCGCCGTTGTCCAGCGCGAGCTTGCATTTCTCGTCGCTGCCCGCGGTGCCGATCAGCTTCAGTCCGAGCGCCTTGGCCCACTGGCAGGCAATCAGGCCGACGCCGCCGGCGGCAGCGTGGAACAGCACGAAATCGCCCGGGTCGAGCCCCTCGACCGGCCGGGTGCGCAACAGCAGATACTCCGCTGTCAGGCCTTTAAGCATCATCGCGGCGCCGGTCTCGAATGAGATGGCATCCGGCAGCTTGCACACCGTCATCGCGGGCATCACGCGCTGTTCGCTGTAGCTGCCCGGCGGGTTGCTCGCGTAGGCGGCGCGGTCGCCGGCCTTCAGGTGCGTGACGCCCTCGCCCACCGCCTCGACGATGCCCGATGCTTCCATGCCCAACGCGAGCGGCAGTGGGTTCTTGTACAACCCCGTTCGTTGATAGATGTCGATGAAGTTCAGCCCCACGGCTTTGTGCGCGATACGTATTTCGCCGGGACCCGGCTCGCCGACCGACACGTCGACGAGCTTCATTTCTTCGGGACCGCCATGGCGGTCGATGCGGATCGCTTTGCTCATCGCTCGGCTCCTGTGTGTAATGGATCGAATGGTCGATCGACCACTTTAACCAAACGGGCGGCGAACTTGCCCGGCGCTGCCGCGGCGCGCTCGTCGGCTCGATCCACCTGGAGAACGCGAATGCAGACGCCGGCAACCAGAAAGACACGGCGCTGGTCGACATGAGCCTTGCCGCCTGGAACGCGGTGATCGGCGTCAACCTCACAGGTCGCTTTCTCTGCGCGCGCGAGGTGGTGCGCGAATTCCTTCGCCGCGGGCCGGGGCCCGAAGTGTCACGCGCCGCTGGCAAGATCATCTGCATCTCGTCGGTGCACGAACAGATCCATGGGCCGGCGCCGATGACGCAGCGAACGGGATGCCGCGCGGCCGACTTGCAACGCACGATCTGTTGTTACATTGCCTATAGCGAGCTGGCCCGGCGCGCCAGCGCGGGCCACCGCAGGCCGGGGCCGGCCGCGCGGCAAGACACCTTTTCACTTGTGGGAGACGACCTGAAATGGAACAAACTCAAATCGCGCGATCGCTGCTGTTCGTCCCTGGCGATCGGCCAGAGCGCTTCGAGAAGGCACACGCCAGCGGCGCCCATGGCGTGATCATCGACCTGGAGGATGCGGTGCTGCCCGCGAACAAGCTGACCGCTCGCGCAGCCTGCCGCGCCTGGCTCGACGGCGGCGGTTCGGCGCTGGTCAGGGTCAACGCACTGGACACCGAGTGGGCAAGCGATGACCTCGCCATCTGCGGCCTGCCCGGCGTTCGCGCCGTCGTGCTGCCCAAAACGGAAAGCGCGCAAGGCATCGAGCAGGCCCTGAGCCGCGCCGGCGGCAAAGCCGCGATGCTTCCGCTGGTCGAGACCGCGGCCGGTATGCTGAACCTGCGCGAGATCGCCTTCGCACCCGGCGTGTCGCGCCTGCTGTTTGGCACCGTCGACTTTTGCCTCGACCTGGGGATCGAAGGCGACGGAGAAGAATTGGCCGCTTACCGCGCGCAATTGGTGCTGGTTTCGCGCGCGGCGGGGCTTTTAGCGCCGGTGGACGGCATCACGCTCGCGTTGAAGGACGAGCACGCGCTGCGCGAATCCACGCTCTCGGGCAAGCGCATCGGCTTCGGCGGCAAGATGTGCATCCATCCGAGCCAGGTCGCGCTTGTCAACGCGTGTTATCAGCCGACCGAAAGCCAGCTCGAATGGGCGAGGAAAATCGTGGAACTGGCCGGGCGAAACGCCGGCGCGTTCGAGTTCGAGGGCAAGATGGTTGACGCGCCCGTGGTGGCGCGGGCCCGGCGAATTCTCGGCTAGTCCAGGCGGCTCAGCGCGGGCCGATGCTGCCGCGCGCTTTGTTTGGCGCTTCGACCTGCTCCGGCGTCAGCTCGGGCGCCTTGTGCCCGCGCTCCACCGCGTCAATCGACAACGCCGCCGCGATGTGCGCCAGATGCGTCAGCCCTTGCGGAAAGTTGCCGAGCATCTCACCCTTGTGGGTGTCGAACTCTTCCGGAAACAGGCCGAGTTCGTTGGCGCATCCGCAGACACGGTCGAACACCGCTCGCGCTTCTTTCACGCGACCGGCGCGTGCGAGGCATTCGGCCAGCCAGAAGGTGCACGGCAGAAACACGCCTTCCTGGCCGGCCAGCCCATCGTCGGTACCGCAGTAGCGCAACACCAGCCCGTTGACGTCAAGCTCGCGCCGCACCGCGTCGACGGTGCGGATCATGCGTGGATCGTCGTAGGCGATGAAGTCGACCTCGGGCAACAGCAGCAGCGCCGCATCCATATGGGTCGACTCGAACGCGGCAACGAAATAATCGCCTAGCGGATCGATTCCTTTTTGCTCGATCGCCGTGCGTATCTCGTCCCGCGCGCGCCGCCACTCGGCCAGCGGCGCTACGAGCGAGTGCTTTTCCGCCAGCTCGATGCCCCGATTGACCGCCGCCCAGCACATGACCTTGGAGTGCACGAAGTGTTGCGGATCGCCCCGCACCTCCCAGATGCCGGAGTCGGGCTGCGGCCACTTCTCGATCGCGGCTTCGACCAGGCTCACGAGAAAGCCCCAATACTCGTCGTCAAGCGGATTGCCGCGCGCGGAGAAACGCCAGGCCAGCTCCAGCAGCAGCCCGTACATGTCGGCCTGAAACTGGCTTTCGGCCCCGTTGCCGATGCGCACCGGCTTCGAGCCGCGCCAGCCTTCCAGATGGTCGATCTCGATTTCCGTCAGCCGGCGCTTGCCGTCGATACCGTAGAGCACCTGCAACTGCTCGGCGCTGCCGGCGGCGCTCCGCATGATGAAGCGGCGAAAGCCGTCGGCCTCGCTGGCCAGGCCCAGCATCGACAACGCGCGCGCGGTGAACACCGAATCGCGAATCCAACTGAACCGGTAGTCCCAGTTGCGCTCGCCGCCTTCATGTTCGGGCAGCGAAGTGGTTGGCGCCGCGATGATCGCGCCGGTGGGCGCGTAGGTCAGCGCCTTGAGCACGATCGCCGAGCGCCCCGGGCAAGCGCCGGGGCGCTCGTGCTTCAGAATCTTCGCGCCCCATTCGCGCCACCAGGCCAACGTTTCCTCGAGGTGCTCCTTCAATTCGCCGCGTTTCGGCAGCTTGGCGCTCGCGTCCTGCAGCTCGGCCGGCGAGATGAACTGCATCGAGACGTAGCGCCGCTCGCCGGCGCGCAGCGTGACATGGGCGCGCAGGTTGTGCCGATCGACCAGTTCGAGAGGAGCGTCCCCTGAGAACAGCAAGCCAGTGTCGCTGCCAGCGGCCACGAAGTCGTCATTGCCGACGCCGTAAATCCAGGGCTTGACATCGCCAAAGTCAAGCCGCGGCGCGATCTCGACCTTGATACGCATCGAGCCGCGCACGCCTTCGATCACCCGCACCAGTTCGCGCCGCGGAAAGCGCGCACCACCCGCGCGCATCGCGAAAAAGTCGGTCAGCCGCACCTCGCCCTGCTCCGACTCGAACGTGGTCTCCAGCACCATGCTGCCCGGCGCGTACCGGCGGCGGCTTTGCGCGGGTTGTTCCGGCGCGATCAGAAAGTGGCCACCCCGGTCGCGATCCAGAATGCGCGCGAAACAACTGTCGGAATCGAAGCGCGGCAGGCAACACCAGTCGATCGACCCGCCGCGCGAGATCAGCGCGGCCGAGTGGCAGTCGCCGATCAGCGCGTAGTCGCCAATGGGCAGATAGCCGGGGGCGGCTTCAAATTTTTCCTCTTCCACTTCGGAAGGTTCGAGCGAAGAGACGTGCGGTTTCAGGTTCATCAAAACATCCCATTGGATTGCGTCGCTTCGCCCGGGACGACTTGCAGCACGTCCCAGTGCTCCACGATCTTGCCGTAGCCATCGAGCCGGAAGATGTCGATGCCCGCCCAGTCGACCGGCACGCCACCGGCCGGATCGGGCCAGCTCTGGTGGCAGTGCAACACCACGAATTCGCCCTCCGCCACCGTTCGCACAAAGCGCACCTGCTTGCCCGGATATTCGCGCGCCATCTTCTCGAAATAGTCGACGAATGCCTGCTTGCCGTCGGCGACCGCCGGGTTGTGCTGGATGTACTCCTCGCCGACATGGCGTGCAACCGCTTCGGCCGGGCGGCACTGGTTGAACATGAGGTCGTAGAAGGCCTGCACGGTTTGCTTGTTCGTTTCAAGTCGCTGGTCCATGCGGCGTCTTCCTTTAGTTTCGAATCAAACCATCCCTTGTCGCGCGCCGGGTATCAACCGGCAGCTACAGCAATGATAGTAACCAACCGGCGATGCCGCTAGGGATGGTCTGCACAACTCCGAGCGAGTGTGCGCAGGTCGCCCTATCCTGAGGATGCGCGCGCCGCGACGTGTTGTGCAGACCATCGCTAGAGCCGCGCCACCGCCGGAAGGAGCAGCGTCGGCAGCATGGCGAGCATGTTGTAGCCGGGCACGACGAATGCCAGCAACACGGTGGCGAGCGCGCAGCCGAACAGGATCCAGCAGCGCAACCGCAGCGTTCACGCCACCGCGGGCGCGAGTTCCGACGACCATAGCGACTTGTCGCGCAAGAGAAGCGAGGTGCGCGCCCAAGACAGCAGCGACATCAGGAGCAGATGCAGTGCGTACAGCGCGGCGGCGGTCGGCAACGTGCCGTGCTCGCCGATCAGCGCGGTCGAAAACGGCAGCAAGCCGATCAGCGCGAGCAACGACAGCTCGGCCCACAACAGCGCCGGATCGAGCGCGGTGACATATCGGTACACGCGCTGCTGCCCGAGGCAAAACAGCGCCATCACCCAGAAGCTCAGCATCCAGGTCAACAATTTGGGCGCGAGGTCCAGCAGCGCCGCGCGCAATGCCGGGTCGGTCGCGCCATGGGGCAGCGGCGCGAGCTTGAGTTCAAGCACCAGCAAGGTCATTGCAATCGCGAAGATACCGTCGCTCAAGGCCTCGATGCGATGCTTGCCGATATTGGAATGCGGCGCGATGGGTGCGAACATGGATGGTGCCTCGGCGCAATGCAAAAAGACGCCCTCCTTTATAGCCGGGCACATCCACGGTTCAACCGCCGCAACGCGAAAAGGTCATGAAAAATCGATCTTTCCGCTCGTCCGTTATAGCTTTCTAGCTATTCTATAAATAGCAAATGGCCGTTGAGCGCCCGCTCCAACTCCGGGCTTCAACTCAGCGCGCCGCCTGCGCTACATTGACCGCGATGACCCAACGCCTCACGCCCGCCACCGCCGGCCTGCTGATCGTGCCGCCGCTTTTGTGGGCCGGCAACGCGGTGGTCGGGCGCATGGTGCACGAGCTGGTGCCGCCGATGACGCTCAACCTGCTGCGCTGGGCGCTTGCATTCCTGCTGCTGTTGCCGCTGGCGGCCCGGGTGCTGCGCGCCAACGGCCCGGTCTGGCCTTATTGGCGGCGCTTCGCGCTGCTGGGGCTGCTCGGCGTGGGCAGCTACAACTCGCTGCAATACCTCGCGCTCACGACCTCGACGCCCATCAACGTGACCCTGGTCGCGGCCGGCACGCCGGTCTGGATGATGGCGATCGGCTGGCTCTGGTTCGGGCAAAAGCTTTCGGCGCGGCAACTAGCGGGCGCGGCGTTGTCGATCGCGGGCGTGCTGTTCGTGCTGTGTCGCGGCGACCCGATCCGGCTGCTCGCGGTGCGGCTGTTGCCGGGCGACCTGTTCATGCTGCTGGCGACGATGGTCTGGGCGCTTTATAGCTGGCTGCTCACGCGGCCCAAGGTGCCCGAGGAGGTGCGCGCGGACTGGGCCGGCTTTCTCATCGCGCAAATGCTATTCGGGGTTGTTTGGTCGGGCCTGTTCACTACCTTCGAGTGGGGCTTGACCGATGCGCGAATCACCTGGGGCTGGCCATTGGCGGCGGCGTTGTTGTATGTCGCCGTGGGACCGTCGATCATCGCTTACCGCTGCTGGGACGTCGGCGTGCACAGCGTCGGGCCGACCATCGCGGCGTTCTTCTCGAACCTCACCCCGCTGTTCGCCGCCGTGCTGTCAGCCGCGCTGCTGGGCGAAGTGCCGCGCCTGTATCACGCGATCGCGTTCGTGTTAATCGTGAGCGGGATCGTGGTGTCGTCGCGGCGCGGTTGACGAGCGCCAGCGCTTGGCGTCGATTCCCCCCGCGGCGAATCAACCGACGGAAGCTTTTTTCGGCGCGGGCCATGGGGTCGGCCGTGTCGGACCGTGGTCGCGGTCGCCATCCGGTGCGAAGACTCAAGGCAAGAGCCGAGGCTCTGGGCGAGCGAAGCCTGATGCTGGATCAATACTGCGCCGCGATCGGACCTTTCGATGGATCCAGATACTTGTCGCGCAGCGCCTGCGACGACATGCGCAAAAGTCCGAGGTCGCTCCCGACGCCGACGAAGGTGATGCCCATGTCCAGATAGCGCCGTGCATCGGCTTCGGCCGGCGCGAGGATGCCGCTCGGTTTGCCGGCTACTTGCGCGGCGGCGTGAACCTGCTTGATCGCGGTTTGTACATCCGGGTGGCCTGCCGCGCCCAGATGCCCATAGCCAGCCGCCAGATCGCCAGGGCCGATGAACAAGCAGTCCACACCGTCCACCGCCGCGATCGCGGCCGCCGCCGCGACGCCGGCACGGCTCTCGATCTGTATCAGCACGCCGATGTTGTCGTTGGCGACTTCCCAGTAGTCGGCGACGGCTCCATAGCGGTTGCCACGCTGCGAGACCGATACGCCGCGAATGCCCTGCGGCGGGTAGCGCGTGGCCGCGACCGCGGCGCGCGCCTGATCGGCGCTTTCGACGAAGGGAATCAGGAAGTTGCT
>JBDTRV010000026.1:0-11165 GCA_039931475.1 Burkholderiales bacterium
GCGCCGGATTCGTGGCCGCATCCTGCATCGCGTTGGTCGCGATCTGCTGGAACTGGCTCGTCAAGGCGCCCCACCACTGCGTCGGATCGACCATGCCAGCGGCGCCGGTCGCAGCAACAGCGGGCGGCTCGTTCGCCCCAGC
This sequence comes from Burkholderiales bacterium, assembly GCA_039931475.1. GTDB lineage: Bacteria > Pseudomonadota > Gammaproteobacteria > Burkholderiales > Burkholderiaceae_C > JBBPYC01. Next base: position 143 of record JBDTRV010000026.1, read on the forward strand.
TGCCGCGGCAGGCTCGGCCGGCTTGCTCTCGGGCGCTGTCTCGAACGATTTGGCATAGGTTTTGGCCGCTTCCTTGGCGGCCGATGATTCGGCTCCGCGGTCGGCCTGGTTCGTGCTTTTAGTGGCCGCCGCGCCGCCGGGCTTGATCGTGAACGCCTGCGCCACGTCACCCATCGCGAAGTTCATACCCTTGAGCGTGGCCAGGGTCATCTTCTGCAGTTCGAGCGCCTGGATGGTGGCGGTCAGCGCTTTCGAGTTCTGTTCGAGCCAAAAGCTCACCGCCTTGAGTTCGTCGATGCGCTTGTCAAGATCCTCGATCGACAGGGTCGGCGCGATCCAGCCCGACAGGCCCGGCACCTGGCCAGCACCACGGCTTGTGCCCTTCATTGAAGAGTCAACGAGGTTTTGCAGAAAGTCGAAGCCCGGCACCAGTTTGCCAAAGCCGAAGGGATTGCCGGTGTCGCTCATGTCGTGCTCTTTCGAGGGGTTGATTGGCGGACGACGAGTCTCGTGTCCGCCGACAGTTTGCGGCTCAAACCGGCGCTTGTCAAAGTCCATAGCAAAAAAACCAGCCACGGCGCGCACAAGCGTCGCGTGGGGGCCAATGGCCGGCCAGTCGGGCTGGAAGATAGGCGCGGTGCAAAATGAAGGCGACGACCAACGAGGAGCCGAATTGCTGCATGAATTTCCCGATGCGCCAAGCGCGGCGGCGGCACAGGCCGACGCGGTCGCGCGGCTGCTGCGCGATGCGCTTTCGCGCTCGGCCAGCACCGAGCGCGCCGCTGGCGCTTCGACTCAGCTCGCCACTGGCGCTTCGGGCGCCTTGCTCGCCGTGTCGGGCGGACGCTCTCCGGTCCCGTTCTTCGAGCGCCTGGCCGCCGCCGACCTCGACTGGTCGCGCACCGTCATCACGCTGGTCGACGAGCGCCTCGTTGCGCCCACGCATGAGCAGAGCAACGAGCGGTTGGTGCGCGAGCATCTGCTGCAACAGCACGCGGAAGCGGCGCGCTTCGATGGCCTGATGGATGCGGGCGAAGCAAGCGACCTCGCCCAGCGGCTCGATCGGCTGAACCGCGACGCCGCGCCGATCGACGTTGCGGTGCTGGGCATGGGCGAAGACGGTCACACCGCCTCGCTTTTCAAGGGCGCGCCGGAGTACGCCGCCGCCATCGACCTCGCCAATCCGGATCGCTACTGTGTGATCCACCCGCCGATCCCGCCGGTCGATCCGCCCCATCCACGCATCAGCATGACCTTGGCCGCGCTGCTGTCGGCCGATCGGCTGATTCTTGCCATTTCCGGCGCGGCCAAGCGCGAAGTGTTCGAGCGCGCCGCGCGCCAGCCGCGCACCGACCTGCCGATCAGCCTGCTGCTGGACGCGGCAAAAACCAAGGGCAAGCTCGATGTCTACTGGCACCCCTGAACGATCCGCCGCCGGCGCCGAGCCAAGCGCCGGCCCGCGCCTGCTGGCCGACGTGGGCGGCACCAACGCGCGCTTTGCGCTGCAGCAAAAGGGCGGGCCGCTATCGCGGATCGAAGTGCTGCCGGCGGCCGATTTCGAAACGCTCGAAGCGGCCGCCAAACACTATCTGCGGCAGGCCGGACAGCCCGACGTGCGGCAGGCGGCGATCGGCATCGCCACCGCGATCACCGGCGACCATGTGGAGATGACCAACAGCCCGTGGCAGTTCTCGATCGAGAAATTGCGAAATGCGCTTGGCCTCTCTGAGCTGTTCGTGCTGAACGACTTCACCGCGCTCGCCTGGGCGCTGCCTGGGCTGGCGGCCGATGAGTTGGTGCAGGTCGGCGGCGGCCAGCCGGTGGCGAACGCGGCGCGCGCGCTGATCGGGCCGGGCACGGGTCTGGGCGTTTCGGGCCTGATTCCGGATGCATATGGTGGCTTCAGCGCCCTGGCCGGCGAGGGCGGGCACACCGCATTCGCTCCCACCACCGAAGAAGAGCTCGCGCTGTGGCGCGCCGGCACCGAGGCCTGGGGGCGGGTGTCGGTGGAGCGGCTGGTGTCCGGGCCGGGCCTGCGGTTCATCTATGAGACGCTTTGCCGCGTGGCTGGCGAAGCGCCTCAGGCGCTGGAGCCGCAAGACGTGAGCGATCGGGCGCTGGCTGGCACCGACGCTCGCTGCGGCCAAGCGCTCCGTGCGTTCCTCGGCATTCTCGGCCAGACCGCTGGCGACCTGGCGTTGACCCTGGGTGCGCGCGGCGGCGTGTACATCGGCGGCGGCATCGTGCCGCGGCTGGGCGACTATTTTTCCAAGTCGCCGTTTCGCCAGCGCTTCGAGGACAAGGGGCGGTTCGAGGCCTACAACGCGGCGATCCCCGTGTTCGTGATCCACGGCGCCCACCCGGCGCTGGCCGGAGCGGCGGCCTATCTGGACGCCAGAATCGGCACCAAATAAGGCTTTACCGCTCGCCGGTAGGGCGTTTTATGCTCTTACTTCAGTAGCAATTTGCGCCCACTGGCCGGCTGCTATTTGGTCGCAGGGCGACCGGGCCCGGTCAAGTCGGCGGCTGGCGGCGCGGCCGGCACCGGCACCTTCATCTCGTCCCGTATTTCCTTGCCGCTCGCATCGCGCAAGATCAAGGTCAACGGCATGCTGGTGTTTTGCGCGAGCGGCGCGGTCAGGCCCATCAGCATCAGGTGATGGCCGCCGGGTTTCAGTTCCACGGTCTTGCCCGCCGGCAGGTCGATGGCGTCGACTGCGCGCATCCTCATCACGTCGCCGTCGAGCTTCATCTCGTGCAGTTCGGAGACCTTGGCTGCGTTGGTCGCGATGCCGACCAGCTTCATGTCGGTCTCGGCGGTCAGGCGCATGTAGCCGGCGGTCGCATCCCCGCCCGGCACGCGCGCGCGAACCCAAGCGCCCTCCACCTTGACCGGCTGCGCGGTCTGCGCCTGAGCCGCCGTTGGAACCGGCTGCGTGGTCGGCGCCAGTTGCGCCAACGCGCTGGCACCGATCGCGAGGCTGGCCGCCGCCGCCATGCCGCAACGACCGCGCCGGATCAAGGAAACGAAGCTGGAATGCATCTCAATGCCTTTCGACGTCAAAAAGCGTAGTTTGAGGCCTATGGAGGGTCTGCATAAACCGTCGCCGCGCGCATCCTCAAGATCGGGTGATCTGCTGAATGACAGACCACCCTGACAGTCATTTGAAGTTCGGCGGACGGCGCTCGCGCAGCGAAGCGATGCCCTCGTGCACGTCCGGCCCGGCAAAACCCATGAATTCGAGCGCGAGCGACGTATCGAAGGTGCCGCCGGCCTGCCGCAGCCAGTTGTTCAGCGCATATTTGGTGAAACGGATCGCGCTTTGGCTGCCGTTGGCGAGGCGATCGGCCACCTCGTAGGCCTTGGGCAGCAACTGGTCCTCGTCCACCGCGAGCGACACCAGCCCGATGCGCTCGGCTTCCTCGCCGCTCATACTTTCGCACAGCAGCAGGTAATACTTGGCTTTTGCCATGCCGCACAAAAGCGGCCACACGATGGCGGCATGGTCGCCGGCCGCGACGCCCAGCCGGGTGTGGCCGTCGACGATCTTCGCGGTTTTCGTGGCGATCGAAATGTCGGCCAAAAGCCCCGCGACCAGACCGGCACCCACCGCCGGGCCGTGGATCGCCGAGACGATCGGTTTGTCGCAGTTGATGAGGTTGTAGACCAGATCGCGCGCCTCGCGCCAGACGCGGGTGCGCACCTCGTAGTCGTTGGCCATGATCTGCACCATCGCCAAGTCGCCGCCGCCGGAAAAGCCAAGGCCGTCGCCGCGCAGCACCGCGCAGCGCACCGACTCATCGGCGCCGATGTCGCGCCAGATTTCGGAAAGCTCGCGGTGGCCCTGATGGCCGGCCGTGGGCAGCTTGCCGTTCTTGGCCTTCATTTGCAGGTCGATCACCGAATCGTTGGGCCCCCGGCGGGTGATGTTGAAAGTTTGATAGCGGCTGTAGTCCATATTTCTCTTGGTGATTGATGATGTCAATCGCATTCTTCCATGCCGGACTGGCTCGCTTCGCTCCCACGTCAAGGCGCCCGCTCAATTCCGCACGAGAGCGAATCGATTTACCGACAGATGTTATGGTGAGCCGATGAAACCCCAACAGCAGAGTCTGCCCGAGCAGTTTGGCGCCGATTGCTCGCTTTTCCTCGACTTCGACGGCACTTTGGTCGACCTGGCCGCGCGGCCGGAAGGCGTGTCAGCGTCGCCCTCGTTGCTCGAGACGCTGTCCGCGCTGAGAGACGCTCTTGGCGGTGCGCTAGCGGTCGTCTCGGGCCGACCGATCGAGCAGATCGACCACTTTCTCGCGCCGCTCGAACTGGCCGCGGCCGGTGTGCATGGAGCCGAGCGCCGCGGCGCCGACGGCCGGATGGTGCTGGCGGACGTGGCCTCCCTGGAAGCCGTCGAAAGTGCGGCCGAAGCACTGGTGCACCGGCACCCGGCGCTCTTGATCGAACGCAAACGCGGCTCGCTAGCATTGCATTACCGGGCCGCGCCCGAGTTGCAAGCCGAGTGCACCGCCGCGATGAAAGCGGCCGTTGCCGCATCCGACGGCCTGGTGCTGCTGCCGGGAAAAATGGTGCTCGAAGCCAAGAGCGCCGGGATTGGCAAGGGCGGTGCGATCGCGGCGTTGCTGCGTGAGGCGCCGTTCGAAGGCCGCACGCCGGTGTTCATCGGCGACGACGTGACCGACGAGGCCGGCTTCGAGGCGGTGCAGGCGGCGGGCGGCGTCGGCATCAAGGTCGGGCCGGAGGACAGCGTCGCGCAATACCGGCTCGACAGTCCGCAAGCGGTGCGCACGGCTCTTGCCATGGCCGCCAAGGCGCTGGCGGACCGTGCGGCGACATGATTGCAGCCGACACACAAAAACTCTAAACAAGGGACAACAGCATGAGCCGGCTCGTCGTGGTATCGAATCGCGTGGCGGACCCACGCAAGGTGGCGGCCGGGGGCTTGGCCGTTGCCTTGGGTGAAGTGCTGGCGGAACGCGGCGGCCTCTGGTTTGGCTGGAGCGGCAAGATCAACGAAAGCGCGACCGCCGAGTCGAAACCGCAAACCCGCAAAGCCGGCAAGACCACGCTGGCCACCGTCGACTTGAGCCAGCAAGACCACGACGCCTATTACCTTGGCTATGCCAACGGCGTGCTGTGGCCGGTGTTTCACTACCGGCTCGATCTGGCCGATTTCGACTCGGGCTACATCGAAGGCTATCGAAGGGTGAACCAGTTGTTCGCGCGCCAGTTGCTGCCGCTATTGAAGGAAGACGACGTGATCTGGGTTCAGGACTACCACCTGATCCCGTTCGCGATGGAACTGCGCGCGCTCGGCTGCAACCAGAAGATCGGTTTTTTCCTGCACATCCCGATTCCGCCGCCGCTGATCCTGGCCGCGATTCCCGCGCACGGCTGGCTGATGCGCGCGCTGTTCGCCTACGACCTGGTGGGACTTCAGGCCGAGGTAGATCTGATGCACTTCGAGCACTACGTCGAAGCCGAAGGCCACGCGGAAGACAAAGGCGGGCACCGCTGGCGCGCGTTCAATCGCACATTGCAGGTCGGCGCCTATCCGATCGGCATCGACGTCGACGAGTTCCAGACGCTGACGCGAGGTTCTGAAGCGCGCGAGGTGTTCCAGCGGATGCGGCGCGATTATTCGCACCGGCAATTGCTGGTGGGCGTGGACCGGCTCGACTATTCCAAGGGGCTGCCGCAACGCATCCGCGCGTTTGGCAAATTGCTGGAGAAGTTCGAGGACACACGTCAAAGTGCGGTGCTGGTGCAGATCGCATCGCCGAGCCGCGAGGACGTGGATGCGTATGTAGACATCCTGCGCGAGCTGGAAAGCCTGTGCGGCGCGATCAACGGCGACTACGGCGATCTCACCTGGATGCCGGTGCGCTACATCCACCGCACCATGGCGCGCGCCAAGCTGCCGGGCCTGTACCGCGCGGCGAGCGTTGCGCTGGTCACGCCACTGCGTGATGGCATGAACCTGGTCGCCAAGGAATTCGTCGCCGCACAAGACGAAACCGATCCCGGCGTGCTGGTCCTCTCGCGCTTTGCCGGTTGCGCCGAGCAGATGAAGGAAGCGCTGCCGGTCAACCCCTACGACATCGACGCCACCGCCGAAACGATTCACCTGGCACTGCAAATGCCCAAGGCTGAGCGGCGCGAGCGGCACGATGCACTGCTGGCAACGATCCGCAAGTACGACGTGCACTGGTGGTGCAAAAGCTTTCTCGACGCGCTCGAAAAAACCGAGGCGGAGGAGAAGGGGGAGACCTGGTTGCGGTTGTAGGGGAAGCACAGCCGCTTCGCGGAGCAGCGCACGAGGATTGGCGCGCTCCTGCTCCTTGCAAACCAGATCGCGCACGTATTCGCATCGCTGCTGAAACCACGCTCGCTCACTTGCTCATCGATGAAGGATTTCAACCACTCGGGCAGGGACATGTTCATCGTGCTCATGCGAACAATGTGGGGCTGCGGTGGCAGACTTTGGCAGGAGCGGATGCCTCGATCAGGCTTGCACCGAAGCGCTTGATGAGCGCGGCGATCAAAGCAGCGGTCTGTACGCGAGCGCCAGCGCCAGCCCATTGATGCAGTAGCGCAACCCGGTCGGCTGCGGACCGTCGTTGTAGACGTGACCCAGATGGCTCTTGCAGCGCCTGCAGCCGATTTCGGTGTACCGCTGGCCGTCGTTCTTGCTGATGTATTTCTTCTCACGCACACCGCCCGGAAGCGGTTGCCAAAAGCTCGGCCAGCCGGTCGGGCTGATGAACTTGTGTTGTGACGAAAACACCGGCAGCGCGCAACCCGCGCACACATAGGTGCCGGGCCGTTCTTCCAGGTCGAGCGGGCTGGTGTGGGCACGCTCGGTGCCTTCCGTGCGCAGCACGGTGAACTGATCCGGCGAAAGCTGCTTTTTCCACTCGGCTTCGTTGCGCGGGATTTCGCAGGTCTGACCCGCGCCGCCGACGGCCGGTTTTGCGTGCAGCGCGCCAACGCTCCCGAGCGTTCCGGCCAACACACCAAAATTGCGCAAGGCATCTCGTCTCGTGCTCATCATTGTCTCCTTGTAGCGCCCTTGGCGCGCCGGCCGCAAGAAAAATGTGGCCAGGGCGCGATCGGGCGGTTGCTACTGGATCAGTCGCACGAGCACGCGATTTCTGTCAGCGAATCGGGCTTCGTCAAGCCAGTTTGAATCCGAGCGCCAGACCGTTCATGCAATAGCGCAGGCCGGTCGGCTTCGGGCCATCGTCGAACACATGGCCCAAATGCCCGCCGCAGCGGTGGCAGGAAATGCCGGTGCGCACCATGTCGGCGCTGGTGTCGGGCGCTTCGTCGACCGCCCCTGGAATGACGCCCCAAAAGCTCGGCCAGCCAGTTGGGCTGATGAACTTCTTCTCCGAGAAAAACACCGGCAGCGCGCAGCCGGCGCAGTTATAGATGCCGGAGCGCATTTCCTTGTCGAGCGGGCTCGAGTGCGGGCGTTCGGTGGCGTCCTGGCGCAGCACGGCGAATTCGTCCGCGGTCAGAAGCTTCTGCCACTCGGCTTCAGTCCGTGTGATTTCATATTTTTTGCCGTCGGTCTGCGTGGCGGCAAAGATTCCGCGCGCACCGGCCATGGTGCCGGCCAGAACGCCGGCGGCGCGAAGAAGTTGTCGTCTGGTGGTCGTCATGATGGATTTCCTTGTGTTGGGTGGTGGTGTTGGCAGTTGCCGGCGCTCAGGATGGCGCGGCCGGCTTGAAATTCAGCGCCACGCCATTGAGGCAATAGCGCAGTCCGGTCGGCTTCGGGCCGTCCTCGAACACGTGCCCGAGATGCCCGCCGCAGCGATGGCAGACCACTTCGGTGCGTTTGAAGAAGAACAGGCCGTCTTCCAGTTCGTCGACCGTGCCTTCAAGCGGCGCCCAGAAACTCGGCCAACCGGTGCCGCTCTTGAACTTGGTGTCCGAAGAAAACAGCTGCAGTGCGCAGGCTGCGCAAGCGAACGTGCCGTTGCGTTGCTCGCGATTGATCGGACTGCTGTGCGGCGGCTCGGTGTCGCTTTGGCGCAGCACCCGAAATTCGGCCGGTGTCAAAAGCGTCTTCCATTCGGCCTCGGTATGCATCACTTCGTACTGCCTGGCCGCCTGCGCGCTGGCGCTGGCGAACAGCCCGTGCAACCCGAAAGCTGCCCCGGCGAGGTGGCCGGCCCGGCGCAGTGTCTCTCTTCGATTCGGCATGGTCTTTCTGGTCCTTTGCTTTGATGCTTGTACGCGCGCTGCCGTTGACTGGATGCAAAGGTACCGCGCAGTAGGGTTTTGTCGGCCGAACATCGCCACCGCTGTTGCGGTCTTGCCAGCGGCTTCTTGGTTGGGCCAGCCGGGCAGCTCGAAAGTTCCCTTCGGAGTCAGGCTTTGCCCATCCGCTCGATCAGCGCGCCGGCAGCGGCGGGCGCTTTCTCCTTTGCGCCGTTGATGAAAAAAATGAACACGTCGCGTGCGTGGGCTTTGTTGTTCGAGCCGTTTTCGGCCCAGGCTTGCGCCTGCCCGGCCAGTGCGTCCAGCGCTTTCGGCGCGTAGCCGCTCTTGAACCTGGCGCTGCAATTCATCAGCCGCGCGTACATCAAATCCGAAGTTGGCTCTTCAATGCGCGGAAACTTCTTTGCGTCGGTGTAGACGGTTGCGACCTTATGCCGTCGCGCGAGCGTCAGATAGGCGTCGCACGCAAAGCTTTCGTGCCGCACGTCCATTACATGGCGCAGAACGCGGCCACCGATGTTGTTGGGCAACAGTTGGAGAAACGCGGAAAAATCGTCGGCATCGAACCGTTTGGTCGGCATGAACTGCCAGACGATCGGCCCGAGCTTGCCCTTGAGCTCGTCGATGCCGCTTTGCAGGAAACGTTCGATCGAGTCGCCCGCCGTCGCAAGTTGGTTGCGGTTCGTCGCATGGCGCGAAGCCTTGAGCGAAAACACGAAGTTCTCCGGCGTCTCGTCGTGCCACTTGCGAAAGCTCTCCCGCTTCATGGTGCTGTAGTAAGTGCCGTTGACCTCGATCGCGGTCAATTGCCGGCTCGCATGGTGCAGCTCCTGCTTTTGCGGCAAGCCTGGCGGAAAAAAGGTGCCGCGCCACGGTTGGTAAGTCCAGCCGCCCACGCCGATCCGAATGCTTCGGCGCCCGCCCGTTTTCATTCACACGCTCCGCGCGCTGCATTCGCCCGCACCATGGGTCGACGACCAACCAAGCGGGGTCAGTGCTTTTCTCGCGAAGCGGCGAACGCTGTGGTAGGAGATCACAAGCATAAAAATGGACGGCCGAGTGAACACCGCCGCGTTGACGAAACCGCCGGTAGTCGAAAGCGCTGAGCAAACCATGCTACGCCAGGCCTGCATCAAGCGGTCGCTCTGGGATGAAAACTGGACCGACCGGGCATGATCAAACTGGCGCACGCAGCTGCTGGTGGCCGACGCGCCGCCGCTGGCGCACGTTTGGCAGCGACGCGGGGTGAAGCAACTCGAATCAAAACGCATCGGCTTGAGGGTAGCGCGGACCAGGGCAACGTGGCCTGGTCAACACCCTGGCGACCGGACGCGCGCGTCGCGTGGCGCCTTGAGCGAATGTGCTACTGATATTGCAGCTAACTAACTCCATTCCACTAGCGCGAAAGGCCGATTTGACCTCGAAAATCGGCTCCGATCCGGCTGCTAGACTGCCCTCGCATCGCGAAGCAGGGAAAACAGCATGAGAGCATGGGCCAAGGCCGGTCGACTGGTAGCTTTCGGAGGGTGGTTGGCGGGGTCGGTTTGGGCCGCGACGATCACCGGCGTCACGCCACAGGGCGAGGTAGCGCAGGTGCGGCAGATCGCCGTGACGTTCTCGGAAGGCGTGGTTCCTTTTGGCGACCCACGTTTGCCTGACCCGATGACATTGCAGTGCGAGGGCGGTTCTCCGGAAGGCGCCAGCCGCTGGGCGAGCGACCGGCGCTGGCTCCACGATTTTCGCGAAGCGCTTTCGCCCGGCGTGCGATGCTCGCTGAGCGCGCGCGCCGGCTGGAAACCCGCGAAAGGCATGCTTACCGGCAAGACCGAATTCAGCTTTTCAACGGGCGGTCCCGCGGTCGTTCAGGTGCAGCCGTGGGAAGGCGCGCGCATCGCCGAGGATCAGTTCTTCATGCTGCGATTGAACGGCCCGGCGGCGTTCTCGACCGTGCTCGCCAACGCCTGGTGCGAAGTCGAAGGCATCGGCGAGCGCATCAGCATGCGCATCGTCGACGGCGACCTTCGCACCGACCTGCTCAAGGCGCGCCGCATCGACGCAGAGCGCGCAGCGCAAACGCTGGTCGTCGGCTGTGCGCGGCCGCTCCCGAGCGCCACGCCGATGCGGCTGATCTGGGGCAAGGGCATCGCGGCCGAGGCGAATCCGAAGCTGGTGACGAGCATCCAGCAGGTGTTTCGCTACGAGGTGCGCGAAGCGTTCAACGCCGAATTCAGTTGCGAGCGGGAACGGGCCGACGCGCCGTGCGTGCCGGTGCGGCCGATGTCCGTGCACTTCTCGGCGCCGATTGCACGCGAGGCGGCCGAGAAGGTGCAGCTTGTGCCGGCCGGCGGCGGCGCGCCGATCGCGCCCACGTTCGACAAGGACGATCGGTCCACCAGCGTGCGCCAGTTGCAGTTCGCGCCGCCGTTTGCCGAGGACGCGAAGTTCACCATCGAACTGCCTGTCGGCTTGCAGGACGACGCCGGCCGGCCGCTTTCCAACGCCGCCACCTTTCCGCTTGCCGTGGCCACCGCCGCCGCGCCGCCGATCGCCAAATTCGGGTCCGCGCCGTTCGGCATCGTCGAGCGCTCCGACCCGGTGCTGCCCGTTACCTTGCGTCATGTGCAGGGCGACCTGCGGCCGAAAGCGTCCGCCGGCCAGGTGCGCGTGCTGCAACCGAAGACCGATGCCGACATCCTCGCTTGGTACAGCCGCATTGCGCGCTGGCACGAAAGCCAGATGACGGCGAAGGAACTGGGCCTGCCGCCAAGCGATTGGTTC
>JBDTRV010000027.1:0-11162 GCA_039931475.1 Burkholderiales bacterium
CGGCCGACCTGTTCGTCTGTGGCATCGTCACGTTGATCCAGTCGTTCGGCCTGACTCAATGGTTCGGCATCAAGCTGCCGGTGATGATGGGCGTGACCTTCGCGGCCGTCGGCCCAATGGTCGCGATGGCCAATGCCAACCCTGGCACCGATGGCGCGAGAGCCATCTTTGGCGCGATCATTGGCGCCGGCGTCATCGCGATGCTGATCGCGCCGGTCATGGGCCGCCTGCTGCGGTTCTTTCCGCCGGTCGTGACCGGCACCATCATCGCGATCATCGGCATCAGCCTGATGCGGGTGGGCGTGGGCTGGGCCATGGGCGGCCCGGCATTTCTGGCGCAACGCACCGACGTGCCCAAGCTGATCGGCATGGTCGACAGCGCGAAAGCGGCAGCGCTTGCCGCTGGCGGGGCGGCAGCGGTCAAGCTTGGCCCGATTCCGATGGTCGATAACCCGAGCTACGGCGCTTTGGACAACATGGGCATCGCCGCATTCGTGCTGGTCGTGATCCTGTTGCTCGTCAAGTTTGGCCGTGGCTTCGTGGCCAACATCGCGGTGCTGCTGGGCATCATCGTCGGCTGTGTGATCGCCTACGCGATGGACAAGATGCACTTCGACAAGGTCGCCAATGCGCACTGGTTCGACGTGGTGCTTCCATTCTCGTTCGGCATGCCGATCTTCGATTGGGCGCTGATTCTGACCATGACCCTGGTGATGATCGTCGTGATGATCGAGTCGGTTGGTATGTTCCTGGCGCTCTCGGAGATTACCGGCAAGGACATCAATCAGAGCCAGTTGACGGCGGGCTTGCGCACCGACGGCCTGGGCACGGTGATCGGAGGAATTTTCAACACCTTCCCCTACACCAGCTTCTCGCAAAACGTGGGTCTGGTGGGCGTTACCGGCGTGCGCAGCCGCTTCGTCTGCGTGGCGGCGGGCCTCATCATGATCGTGCTCGGCTTGTTGCCCAAGATGGCCGCGGCGGTCGAATCGGTGCCGACCTTCGTGCTCGGCGGCGCGGGCCTCGTCATGTTCGGCATGGTGGCGGCCACCGGCATCCGCATCCTGACCAACGTCGACTTCAAGCACAACCGGCACAACCTGTACATCGTTGCGATCGCCATCGGTTTCGGTCTGATGCCGCTTGTGGCGCCGCGTTGGATGCAGCAACTGCCGCACTCACTGCACTCGCTTTTGGAGTCGGGCATCTTGCTGACCGCCGTGTCGGCGGTGCTGCTGAATTTCTTCTTCAATGGCGCCAAGGCCGATGCGTCTGGTGCGATCGAAGCTGCGAAGGCGGCCGAGGCGCATTGAGTCTGAGTCAAGCGCAGCGCGTGAACCGGGTATGAGTCAGAAGCGGCACCGGCCAACGCGCACCGAAAGCGAGGTCCGCGCGGACCTCGCTGCCGCTTTCCGGCTCGCGGCGCTGGCCGGGTGGGACGACACGGTCTACACCCACATGTCGGCCAGCGTTCCGCACAAACCTGGCGTTTATCTGATCAACGAATTCGGCCTCGGCTTCGATGAGATCAAAGCGTCGAATCTGGTCGAAGTGGATGCGTCCGGCGCCGTGGTCGACGGCTCTGGCCGCAAGGTCAATCCGACCGGCTTCACCATTCACGGAGCAGTTCACCAGGCGCGGCCCGAAGTCGAATGCGTGGTCCATCTGCACGCACAGTGGGGCGTCGCGCTGTCGATGCGGCCCGAGGGGCTGTTGCCAACATCGCAATGGGCGATGCGCCTGCACCGCCGGCTCGGCCGGCACAGCTATGAAGGCCTGGCGCTTGGTGCCGACGAGCAAAAACGCCTCGTCACCAACCTCGGCGAACTCGACGGACTGATCCTCGACAACCACGGCACCCTCACCGTGGGCCGCACGGTGGCGGAGGCATTTCTTCTGATGCACATTCTCGAACGCGCGGCGCAAGCGCAATTGCGCGCCGCTGCCGCAGCCGCGGCGCTCGGCGGGAAACTTAACGTCGCAAGTGACGAGCTTGCCGACCGAACCTACCGGCAGTGGGTCGGCGACGGCAGCGAGTGGGACGGCGACGTGGAGTGGCCGGCACTGCTTCGTCGGGCTGAGCGCCTGTCGCCCGGTTTTCGCGACTGAGGCCGGTGCGGCCGGCCGCCGATGATCTCTCGGCAATTGCATTTCCCCTTCTCCATCTTTCCCGCTCACTAAGGAGTCACTCATATGCCTACCATTCGCGTCGATCTTTTTGAAGGTCGTACTCCGCAGCAAAAAGCGGCGCTCGCCAAGGAGATCACCGATGCCTGCGTGCGCGTGCTGGGCGGCAGCGCCGACAGCGTGGACATCCTTTTCTATGACCTTGCCCGCCACGATTGGGCAACCGGGGGCGTGCTCTGGAGCGACAAGAACGGCGCGCCGCCAGCGGCGTAACGCCGCGTCTCACGACCGATCAAATCGGCGTTCGTCACGCCGGCAAAAACCGTGTCGGCCACCGGCTCTGGAGCCGGGCCGACGCGATGTTCGACCACTTTCCTTCAGACCCACATGCTCGGACTCGTTCTGCTTTACGTCGGCGCCGTCTTGTTCATCAACGGACTGTCGATGCTGGGCAAGATCGCCCCCAAGGACGCGGCGATCATGAACCTGTTCGCCGGTGGGGTGTCGCTGTTCGCGAGCCTGCACCAGGCGGCCAGCGGCCATGAGCTTTCGATCGGTGCCGCCGCGTTCGGTCTGCTGTTTTCCTTCACCTATCTTTGGGTCGCCTATGGAAGCCTGACGGGGCAGGACGGCCGTGGTCTCGGCTGGTTCAGCCTGTTCGTCGCCGCCACCGCAGGCTTGATCACGATCGATCAGTTCCAGGCGGCGGGCACGTTTTCCCAGTACTGGATCGCCTGCTGCTGGGCTGCGTGGACCGTGCTGTGGTCTTGTTTCTTTGTGATTGGGGCCTTGCAGCGCGTCACTTGGACCCGGCCGGTCGCCTGGATGACCATCGTTCAGGCGATCGTCACCGCCTGGCTTCCGGGATACTTGATGCTGAGCGGGCATATGGCTCAGTAGGATGAATAGGGTTTTCACCTATTTTTCTTGCATTTTCACTTGCATACAATAATTGGGTGCAACACTCAAATCCAAGATCCAATGCACATTTACAGGAGATTTTCATGTTGAAGTTCATGCGTTCCCTCTTCGGTCAGGTCGTCCTGGCCCTTGTGGTCGGCGTGATACTCGGGGTGCTGTTCCCCGAGTTCGCCGCCAAACTCAAACCGCTCGGCGATGCCTTCATCAAGCTGATCAAAATGATCATCCCGGTGTTGGTGTTCTGCGTGGTGGTGCACGGCATCGCCGGCGCGGGCGACCTGAAACGGGTCGGCCGAGTCGGCGTCAAGGCGTTGGTCTACTTCGAGGTCGTCACCTTGATTGCGCTCGCGCTGGGCTTGTTTCTGGCGTTCTGGTTCGAGCCGGGGGTCGGAATGAACATCGACCCGAAGTCGCTCGACGCATCCGCGATCAGCGCCTACACCACGAACGCATCCAAGCTGACCGGCGGCGGCACCGTCGAGTTCCTGATGAAGCTGATTCCGACCAGCGTGGTTGACGCTTTCGCCAAGGGCGACGTGCTGCAGGTGCTGTTGTTCGCGATCCTGTTCGGCATTGCACTGTCGCTGCTCGGAAAGCGCGGCGCGCCGGTGGCCGATTTCATCGAAACCCTGTCGCACGTCCTGTTCAAAATCATGGGCATCATCATTAAGTTCGCGCCGCTCGGCGTCCTCGGCGCAATCGCGTTCACGGTAGGTCAGTACGGCGTGGGTTCGCTCAAGCAACTTGGCGGCTTGGTCGCGCTGTTCTACGTGGCGGTGGTGTTCTTCGTATTTGTGATCCTCGGTGGGATCCTGAGGATGGTCGGCTTCAACATTTTCAAACTCCTCGCCTATCTGCGCGAGGAACTTGCGATCGTGCTAGCCACCACATCGAGCGACAGCGTGCTGCCGCAAATCATGTCCAAGCTCAAACGCCTTGGCATCCGCGATTCGACGGTCGGTTTGGTGATCCCCACCGGTTACTCTTTCAATCTCGATGCTTTCTCGATCTACATCACTCTGGCCGCGGTCTTCATCGCGCAGGCGACCAACACACCGGTCACCATGACCGATCTTTTGACGATCCTTGCGATTTCACTCGTCACTTCCAAAGGCGCGCATGGCGTGCCCGGCTCGGCGATCGTTGTGTTGGCCGCGACCTTGCAGGCTGTCCCCGCGATCCCCGCAATCGGTTTGGTGCTGGTGCTCTCGGTCGACTGGTTCATGGGCATCGCGCGCGCCCTGGGCAATCTGATCGGTAATTGCGTGGCAACAGTCGTCGTGGCCGCGTGGGAAGGCGACATCGACCGCGAGCGCGCCCATGCGGTGCTAGATGGGCGCACGGTGCCTGCCACCGAAGACGACGCCGACATCGTCGACGTTGCTCCGGGCAGGCCGATTGTTGTCGCGGAGTAGTGTTTAAGGCAACGGAATACGGTCAACCCCATCATGGCAAGTCAGTCTGAAATCACCCAACGGGTCGTCGAATCGATCCTCGCGCAAAAACTTAAACCCGGTGAGCGCCTTGGCGAACAAGACTTGGCAGACCTGTTCGGCGTCTCGCGCACGCTGGTGCGCGAGGCGCTGATGCAGCTTAAGGCGCGCGGTTTCGTCGAAGTGCGAACGCGCAAGGGCTGGTATGTGGTGGAGCCGTCGATCGAGGAGGCGCGCGACGCATTCGCGGCGAGGCGCGCGGTCGAAGGCGGCATGTTGCGACAGTCCGAAGGACGTCCGTTGCAATCCGTCATCCGCCGGTTGCGCAACCACATCGCGGACGAAGAACTCGCGATCGAAGGTTCGGACCCCGCAGCACGCGCATTCATGTTGGCGGATTTTCATGTGTGCCTTGCCGAATCCCTTGGACACCGGATGCTGGCCGACATGTTGCGCGATCTGACGGCGCGCACCACGCTGGTGGCAACGCTCTACCAGAGCCGGCATGACGCTTCTGAGTCCTGCGCCGATCACGCACGCATCGTCGCCGCGCTAGAGGCCGGCGAAATCGATCGCGCCGAAAGCCTGATGCTCGAGCACATCGGCAACGTCGAATCCGCTTTGGGTGTCACGCTCAGCCGCGAACTCGATCCACAAGAGCGACTGCGCGCCACGCTGGCACCATTGGCCAACCCCCCGGCGCCGCGATCGCCGGAGGATCCTGCGACCCGTCCATAGCCGTCGGAGGCGATGGGTGGCCGAGAACCGTCAGGACGGGTTCGAAATCACGATTTCCACGCGCCGGTTCTGCTGCCGCCCGCCGGCGCTGTTATTGCTTGCCACCGGATGCATCTCGCCAAACCCGCGCGCGGCGATGCGGTTGATGGCAATGCCGCGGTCCATCAGCGCGCTCTTGACCGAGTTGGCGCGCCGTTCCGACAGCACCTGATTGGTCTGGTCGGAGCCAGTCGAATCGGTGTAGCCCTCGATCATCACGCTGCGCTCGGGGTTTTCACGCAGGAAGGTCGCGAGCTGATCGAGCGTGCGTGCGGCGCCAGGGTTCAACTGAGCGCGGCCGGTGGCGAACAGCACGTCGCCGAGGGTCAACACCATGCCGCGATCGGTTTGTTTGGCTTTCAGATCGGCCAGTTGCTGCTCCAGCGAGCGGGCGCGCGCGGTCGCCGCGGAGGCCTGAGTGCCTCGCTGCTCGGCCAGCCGGCGCGCAGCTTCAGCATTTGCACGCTCCGATTCGGCAACGATGGTCTGGCGCCGGGTGGAGGCGTCGGCCACGGCCATTTCGGATTCGGCGACTTTGGCGATCTGCTGCGCGACCTCGCTGCGACGCTTGGCGAGGTAGGCGTAGTGGTCGACCAGTCGTGGGTCCTCGCCAGCGCGCAGCGCTGAGTCGCCGCGCTGCAGCGCTTCCTGTGCCTTGGTCAGCTCGACCGGCGCGCTTTTTGCCACTTGCGCATCATTAGCAGCCCGCTGGTAGCTGGATCGGGCGTCATCGAGGGCCGCGTTCGTGAGCGGCGGGGAGCCGCATGCGGTGAGCGTGGCGACCACGATGGCGCTCAGCAGCAGCGGGGCGGTTTTCAAGCGGGACGAGTTCATGTTTTCGGTTCCTCCAGGGAATGTGTTGAGCGATTGCATCGGGTTGGCGTGCCGGCACGAGAGCGTCACGGGCGACCCGAGCGCTGGATCTCCTGGCGCAGCAATTCGTTGGAGCGGGCCAGCTCCTGCGCTGCGGCCTGCGCCTTCGTCGCGCGCGCCTTTTGTTCGGCCAACTGTGCGTCGACCTGGGCCTCGGTCGCCAGCCGGCGCGCCTGTTCGTAACGTTCGTCGCGTAGGGCCGCTTCCGCCATGCCGAGCTTCTCGCGCGCAGCCAACAACTCGACCGGCGCCTGTTGCAGCGCTCCTGCCGTCTCGGCCTGGGTCACGGATGTACGCGCCGATGCCAACTCGCCGGTTGGTGCCTTGCCGGTGCTCGCGCAGGCGGCGAGCAGCAACACCGTGCTCGCGGCGCAGGCGGTCGCACAGAGGCGAGTAGTAAAACCTTGCAACAGTCTCATTTGCGTTTTCTCCTTAGGGTTAAAAAATTCTTGCCGCCAGATAGGGAGCAAATATCGAGCCTCAAGCGAGCAGCCGATCCCGCACGCCCGGGTCAGCCAGCCGCAGATCGATCGGCGCGGCACGCATGAGCAATGCCCGGACGACCGGCGCACGCGGCTCGATCGGGCCGAGAAAGCCGACGCCGACATCCGCCTGAACGAGCAATACCGGCAATGTTTCGACCTCGACCTCGGCCACGAGATCGGAATGGTCCTCGATGTCGATCCATACGAAGCAATCCTGGGCAAACTCGCGCGAAAGTGATTCGAACGCGCCGCGCCAGGCTGCGCAGGACGAGCACCATGCTGCGCAAAGGCACGCCACCAGGCGTTGCCCGTCGGCCAGCGCGGCGCGGATGTCGACATCGTCACGCCCCGGCTCGAACAGGCGGTGATAGGTGGTCTGCATGAGCAAAGTGTAGGCGCAGGCGGGCCAGACGCGGCGGTGGACGGTCGGTCACGGCCGATTCTCGTTCGACAAGCGCGGGATCGCGCTGTCGTTGCCATTGTTGCGGCGTTCGATCACGCTGAAAGACGCGTCGGTTTCCAGAACAACCGCCTCGGCGTCATCGAAGCTGGCGAGGCCCGCGGCGCGAACCGCGGTGCGCACCTCTTCTTCCGTGACACGGGTCCGGCGCATGGTCGATTGCAGAAACTCGCCGCGAAACAGCAGCAACGAAGGCTCGCCGATGACCAGCTTCTGCACCCAATTCGTGCGAACGCTGGGCCAGGTCACGATGTATTACAGCCCGATCAGCAGCGCAAAAGCGTTGCCCTGAAGCACCTGGCCGGTTGACTGCAACCAGTTGTCGATGAAGGCCGACTGCATCTGGCTGACGACCGGTCCTTCGACCTGAACGTGCGCGTCGCGCCAGTAGCCCGGGCCTTGCGCGTTGCCGCTCCACTTGTCGGCCAGCCCAACGCCGCCGATAAAGCCGGTCTTGCCGTCAACCACCATCAGCTTGCGGTGGGTGCGGATGCGGATCGTCCACCGAAAAAAACGGTGGCAGCGGCGAGTCGATCGGCTTGTTTCCCATGCTCAGGTTCGAGACGAGCAGCACGCCGAGTAAGGACAGCGCGACGGTCAGGCAGGTGGTCAGCGTCTTTTTGAGCATCGAAGAGTACGTCTGGCTCTGACAAAAGGTCGAATAGGCAGCCACCGACCGTGCAATTGACGTACCCGCACGGCGGCAGCGGTCTGTTTGCCATCAAAACAATAGCTGAATTTCCATATGCATCGGGCGCAAAAGCCATTTTTTGTTCATTATTTCTGGTCGCGCAACCGTCTATTTTTCAACAAGAGGTCCAATCGTTTTCTGCTTCGTTGTTGCGCGAGGCGGCTCCAAAGTTCTCAATGACGATGTCCGTCGTCGGTGTGGTCTGGCGTTTTTGTTTGGGGAGCGGCTACCCCCGAGTCGTGCTTGTGCGCTTTGCCATTGGCATGAACATGCGTCGACGAAGTGGCGGGAGGCGGCGCGGACGATGTTTCTCCCGCCTTCGACTGTTGTTGACCGTGCTCGGCTCCGGACCCGTGGCCGGGCTCCTTGCCTTCCTCGTGCGGGTGCCCGCCGGTCTCACCTCCACCGTGCGAGTGCCCTTCGCTGCTCGCGACCATCTCCCGATATTGCTCAGGGTCGAGATCCGGCAGTCTCTGCAGAAACGCTGCCAAGTTCCAGACGAACTCGTCGTCCATCGAAAGGCCCCAGGCCGGCATGCCCGACGCCTTGATGCCGTGCTTGATGACCCAGAACGCATGGGCTGGCCTCACCCGATACTTCGTGAGGTCGGGCGGCGCGGGGTACAGGCCCTTGCTGAGCTCGGTCGCGGCCAAGCCGGGCGCAAGGTGGCATTGGACGCACATGGCGTCGTAGTTGCCCGCACCCTGCGTGACCCTGGCCGGATCGTCGAATTGCGGCGGGACTTGCACGGCATCGGCCCGTACCGCGATCGAGCGCTCGACCGTCTTGGCCAGCAGCACCCTGACCGGCGCCGTATGCGGCGCGTCTGCACCGATGTCGTAGACGCCGGACCAAACGAACGCCACACCCACCGCCACCGCGCCGACGGTCAATAGGGCGAGAGTGGCGCAGACATGCCTGAATGTGGATGACATGGGCGATCCTTTCAGAACCAAAGCCGCAGGCCGAGGACGAAACGCGTTTCACCCACGTCCTCGCCCGCTTGCCGCGCCATATCGGCCGTGTTGCCGAACTTGCGGCCCCAGGTGACGCCGACATAGGGCGCGAATTTGCGCGTGACCTCGTAGCGCAGGCGCAGCCCGAATTCCGCTTCCGAAAACCCCGAGCCGATGCCGCGCTCCGGGTCGCTCTTGCCGAACAGGTTGACCTCGGCATCGGGCTGCAACACCAGCCGCTGCGTGATGCGCAGGTCGTATTCGGCTTCCAGACGCAGCGCGGTGCGGCCCGATTCGCCGACGTACGCGGTCGCTTCGACTTCGAACCAGTATGGCGCAAGCCCCTGGATGCCCAACGCCGCCCAGTTGCGGCTGGGTCCGCCGCCGAAGTCGTGCCGCAAGCCGGCCTGCCAGCCGAAGTACGGCGCGAACGCGCGGTTGTACAGCACCTCGGTTCGCGTTGCGCCCAAGGTGCCGTTGCTGCGCGAGCCGTCGACCTTGAGCCAGAGCTTGTTCAGGTCGTTGCCGAACCAGGCCTGCGCATCGAGCCGCAGCCCGGTCTGGCCGCTGTTGCTGCGGTAGCCTTCGAACTGATCGAGCCGCAACTGACCGTAGACGTCGTTGTCGGCCATGTCCATGCCCGGCAGATGGCCGCTCTCGAGGCCGTCCGCGTAGGCATCGGGGTCGCGTGCATCGGGTGGGGGCGAACCGCCCTGCATCGAATCCATCATGCGGTCCATGTCCACGCCGGGGCTGCCCAGGCCTTTCATGCCGTCGTGGTCCATGCCTTCCATGGTGTCGCTGCGCTGGTCTTTCATGCTGCCCTGGGGCGTGCTCTTCATGTCGCCGTGGTCCATTTTGCTGTGGTCCATCTCCGGCATCACCGCGGGCGGCTTCGGCGCGATTGCGTCGGCAAGAGCGACCAGCGGTGCGGTCAGCGCAACGCAGAGCAGGGCGCTTCGTGGAATCCGGAACGGCATCGGCGCGCGGGTTCGGGTTGGGTTAAGGCGCTTCATGACACCACCACCTTCCTGAACATGCCCGCTTCCATGTGATACAGCAGGTGGCAGTGGTAGGCCCAGTTGCCCAGGGCGTCGGCGCTCACCGCGTAGCTGATGCGCTGCGCCGGCTGCACCATGATCGTGTGCTTGCGGACCTGGAATTTGCCGCCTGCGCTTTCCATCTCGCTCCACATGCCGTGCAGGTGGATCGGGTGCGGCATCATCGTGTCGTTGACGAGGACGATGCGCAGCCGTTCGTTGTGGCGGAAGTGGAGCGGCTTCGAGTCGCTGAACTTCTGGCCGTCGAACGACCACATGTAGCGCTCCATGTTGCCGGTCAGGTGCAGCTCGATCTCGCGGCCCGGTTCGCGCGAGTCGATCGGGCCGCCGATGGTGGAAAGGTCGGCGTAGGTCAGCACCTTGTGCTTGCGTTCGCGCAGGCCGATGCCGGGGTCATCGAGGTTGTTCCTCGGCATGTCGACCCGCATGTCGACGCCAGGGCCGTACTCGGTCCGGGCGTGGCGCGCCATCGGCATCTGCGGTTGCGGCGCACCGGCGCTGCCGCCGCCCATGGCGGCGTGGTCCATCGCGGGCGTGGCATGGCCGCTGTGGTCCGTGCCTTGAGGCGCGGTGCCGGCTTCCGTGCCGCTGGTGTTCGTTGACCCATGGTCATGCAGTCCCATGCCGGGCATCGCCATCGCGCCCATCATGTCGCCCATCATGTCGCCCATCGTGAGCCATTCGGGTTCGTCGACGGTCGGCACATCAGCCGTCATTCCTTCTCGTGGCGCCAGGGTGCCGCGCGCAAAGCCGGTCCGGTCGATCGACTGCGCGAACAGGGTGAAAGCGCGGTCGTCCTCGGGCTTCACGATCACGTCGTAGGTCTCAGCGGCCGAGATGCGGAATTCTTCGACGCTGACCGGCTCCACGTCCTGCCCGTCGGCCTGCACCACGGTCATCTCGAGGCCCGGAATGCGCACGTCGAAGATGCTCTGGGCCGACGCATTGATGAAGCGCAGTCGCACTTTCTCGCCCCGGTTGAACAGCGCCGTCCAGTTGCCGTCGGGCGCGGCGCCGTTCATGAGGTAGGTGTAGGTGGTGCCCGTGATGTCCGACAGGTCGGACGGGTTCATGCGCATCTGGTTCCACATCTTGCGTTTGGCGAGCGCCTGTTGCAGGCCCATCTTCGACACGTCGCGCGCGAAGTCGATCGCGGTCGGCTGGTTGAAGTTGTAGTAGCCGGCCATCTTCTTGAGATTGGCGAAGATGGCTTCGGGGTTTTCGTCCGACCAGTCCGACAGCACCACCGCATAGTCCCGATCGGCCCTGAAACGCTCGCCGCCGCGCGGCTCGATCACGATCGGACCGTAGACACCAGTCTGCTCCTGAAAACCCGAATGGCTGTGATACCAGTAGGTGCCGCTTTGCTTGACCGGGA
>JBDTRV010000028.1:0-11156 GCA_039931475.1 Burkholderiales bacterium
GAGCACCAGATTTTTCAGAAGCGGCAATTGTCCGTGAAAGAAATGACCGCCGCCGGGCACCACGGTGATCGGAAGCGATTGTGGGCGCGCCCAGTCGAGCACCGACGCGAACGGCACCGTGTCGTCCTTTTCGCCGTGGATCACAAGCGCGCGGTCATGGGCCTCGGACGGCAGTGGCGCCACGTCGAACCGGCTGGCTGCGGCGCCGACCAGCACGATTTTTTGCACCTCGCGCTGGCTCCAAAGCCTTGTGATTGCATGACTTGTGACGAAGGCGCCGAACGAAAAACCAGCCAGCGCGATTGGCCCATCCGGCGCAGTCTGCTCAACCACAGCCAGCATGTCCTCGGCCTCGCCCCGGCCCTCGTCATGCTCGCCGGCACTGGCGCCGACGCCGCGAAAGTTGAAGCGGACCACGGAAAAACCGCTTTGCACGAACGCGCGGGCCAGCGTTTGCACGACCTTGTTGTCCATTGTGCCGGCAAATAGCGGATGCGGATGCGCGATTACCGCCACGCCGCGCGCCGCAGCGGCGACGCTTGCGGGCGGTTCGTCGCGCAGCGCTTCGATCGCGCCGGCGCCGCCTTCCAGGGTCAACTTTTGAGTCTGGGGATTCATCGTGTCACTACTGAATCAATAGCACAATCGCCATATCTGACGAGCGGTGAAGGCAAAAAAAGCAAGAAATCAACGATATCACTTTCCCACCGATGCCGGCAACAGCAACCGTTCGACCACCTTGCCCTCCTTGAGATGGGAGTCGACGATCTCGTCGATGTCGTCCTGGTCGACGAAGCTGTACCAGACGCCTTCCGGATACACCACCGCCACCGGCCCGCCCGCGCAGCGATCCATGCACCCGGCCTTGTTGACCCGCACCTTGCCGGGCCCGGCCAGACCTTCGGCCTTGACCCGCTTCTTGCAATGATCGAAGCCAGCCTGCGCGCCATGCATGGAGCAGCAGTTTTCGCCTCCCTCGCGCTGGTTCAGGCAGAAGAAGATGTGGCGCTCGAAGTAGGGCGCCGCGCCTGTGGGCTGGTCAGTCATGGGGCAATTCTAGAGGCCGTTCGCGCCGCGACAGCCGCACCAGCAAGTGGATCAACGCCGCGTAGGGCCAGAGCCAACCCAGCCACTGCGCCACGCCGTGAAAGCGGATGAAACGGCCCTGCTCCCAGGTCTGCAAGGTCTGGGCGAAATAGGCGCTGGTGGGCGCCTGATTCAGCAGGCTCAACGCGACCGCCAGCGCGAGCAACGCCAGCGCCGCGCAGCCGCGCCCGGACAACGGCAGCAAGCAGGCGGCCAGCAACGCTGCCAGCGCAACGCCCGCCTGCACCGGCGGCGTGA
Organism: Burkholderiales bacterium; assembly: GCA_039931475.1. Taxonomy (GTDB): domain Bacteria; phylum Pseudomonadota; class Gammaproteobacteria; order Burkholderiales; family Burkholderiaceae_C; genus JBBPYC01. The sequence goes on from JBDTRV010000028.1 coordinate 1,345, forward strand.
GCCAGGCCCAGGTGGCGCCTGGCCCCCAGCTCAGCGCCGCCGACAACGCGCTCGCGCCAATGCCGGCAGCGAACACCAGCAGCGCGAAGATCGAGCGCTTGGGTCTGGCGCCGATCACGCTCCAGCCGATCAGGCACGGAATCAGCAACCCCAACGCCACGCACGCCAGTTGAGCGGCTGGCACCAGCGGCTGCAACTCCACCTCCCTGAGCGGCAGCCATTCGAGAAAGGGCGTCCCGACCAAGCCTTCCGCAATCGCGGTTTCCACCCGCTCAAGCACCTGCCCGAGCCCGAACGGCACCGCCGCCGGGAACAGCAGCGCGCACGGCCACAGCGCGGTCAGCACCAGCGCGCCACGCGCGTCCAGCGACAACCAGGCGTCGCGCACGCGACTCCAGCGCGCGAGCAAGCCGAACCGCTCGAGCAGCACCGCCGTTAGCGCGCCGGCCGCCGCGCCGGCCGCGTTCAGCGCGAAATCGACATTCGATGGAACCCGCCTGGGCAGGTAGATTTGCAGAGATTCGAGCGCGAGCGACAGCAGCGCGCCGGTCGCCACGGCCAGCGCGAACGCGCGCCACCCTGCAACGCCGCCGCGCAATTGGCCCAGCGCCAGCAGGAATCCGAGCGGCGCGTAGCCGAGCAGGTTGGACACCACGTCGAAGCCGGTCCAGTAGCGCGGCCAAGGCGCGAACAGGAACGACAGCGGATCGAGCCCCTGGCTGCGCCAACCGTCGAACGGATACAAACTCGCGTAGACGATCAGGCCCGTATAGACCAGAGCCAGCGGCCATGCTGCGGTCTTGTGGCCGGCTGCCATCGGCGCGCCTGCCGTTTCTAAAACGGCTTGAGCACGACCAGCAGCACCGCAGCCAGCAGGAGCACGATCGGCAATTCGTTGTACCAGCGATACCAGACGTGGCTGCTAGTGTTCTGGCCGCGCGCAAAGCGCCCAAGCAGCCGCCCGAGGCTGTGGTGGTAGCCGAGCGCGAGCAGCACCACGCCGATCTTGACGTGCAGCCAGCCGTTGCCGGGGCCGCGGCCAATCCCGTAGCCAAGCCACAGCCACAGCCCAAACCCGAGCGCCGGCAGCGCCAGAATCGTAGTGAAGCGCAGCAGCTTGCGCGCCATCAAAAGCAGCCGCTCGCGCTCGGCGTTGGATTCGGGGGGCACCATCGCCAGGTTCACGAAGATGCGCGGCAAGTAGAACAAGCCGGCGAACCAGCTCGTGACGAAAACGATGTGCAGCGACTTGACCCAGAGCATCGGCAGAGTTTAGGGCGGCGCCGGCACCGCACGCGGCCGAAAAAAAGAAGCCCGGCAGTTTTGGGTGCCGGGCTACAAATGCCTTGGATGCTGTCACACACCAGGCACCCGCTCAGGGAGGAAAAGCGGGGAGCGGCAAGCCGCCCGTCGCCAATGTAACAAACGATCGCCCGTTGATCAAGCAGATTTTCAAGGGGCCGCATCGCCGCGCCCCAGCTCCCTCGCCTTCGGCGCAACGCCGCGATGGACGGATCGCGCGACGGGCAACACGCTTTCGCCCGCGCCCGCCCATCAAGCTGCTCGAGCAGCGCAACGCCGCGCAGCGACATCGAGTGATGGCGGTTTCTCTGAAAATACAGCCGTTTCCGCTTGCCGGTCATCAATAGTTTGCTACTATTTGCGTAGCAACAAACCATCCGGCACACCGATTGCTTATGTGCATCACCGGGAAAGTCGAGTACCCGGGCGGTGATGGGTCGCGCGTATGCGGGCCTTTTGCCATTCGCGTTCGCGTTGTGCAAGCAATAGAGGAGAGACACGATGCCGAAAAAATCAGCTCTCACGAAGCTCAAGGAGTTGGACGAGGAGCGCCCGAATGTTCCCGGGGAACATGGGCTAGCGCTGGCGGCCGGCCTCGCGCTGATCTTCTTGACGAGAAATCGCAAGTCGGTGTTCACCCGAACCGTCAGTCGCGCCGCCGGCGCCGCCGTGGTCGCGCGGGCGGCCACCGGACGCGAAGGCCTGGCTGCAAAGGTCGGCCGGATGCTGTCCTGATCCTTTGGCGCGAGCCGCCTCGTCCACCCCCTCCTGATGAAAGGCAACGATCATGAGCCACGATATCGACCCATCCGCGCGAGCCGGCGCGGGCGCTGCTTCCGGCGCAACACCCAAGCGCGCTGATTCCGGCGCCGAAACCCGCATCGATGCCCAGGCGGAAGAAGCGCATTGGCGCGGCCGCTTCGAAAGCGAGCCCTATTGGGTGCCCGGCCGTGAGTGGAAGGACTACCACCCCGCCTACGAACTCGGTTGGCGCCGGCGCGCGCAAAGCGATGCCGACTTCGACGCGCACGAGGCCGATCTCGCGCGCGAGTGGGAGCAACGCCGTGGCGCCTCGCCGCTCGACTGGCCAGCCGCCCGCTCCGCCTCCCGCGCCGCATGGAACCGGGCCGACAGCATCTACTACGAACAAGCGCGACAAGTGGGCCGCGACGAAGCCTTCGCGTTCATCGAACCGCAAGGCGATGCCGCCGCTGCGACTGCGCGCGGTTCGTTGCCCACAACCTCGTCGACAACGACTGGCCCGGTCGACCGGGCGATGAGCCACGACGAAGTGGTCGACGTGCTCAATCACCTGCTCGAAAACGCGCGCGACGGCGAGCGCGGGTTCAAGGTTTGCGCCGACGAGATCGAAGGCAACAACGAGCTCAAGCGCGTGTTCGTGCAGCGCGCCGACCTGTACCGCGAGCAGGGCCGGGAACTGACGCCGCTGGTCGCCCAATACAGAGGCACGCCGGCCGACGGCGGCTCCGTGCGCGGCGCGTTGCAGCGCGCCTGGATGCATCTGAAAGGCGCGGTCGGGGCCGACGACGCAAGTTCGATGCTCGGGGAATGCGAACGCGCGGAAGACGCCTCCGTCGCTCGCTATCGCTCGGCGTTGCAGCACCCCCTACCGGCGGACGTGCGCGCGGTGGTGGAGCGCCAATCGGTCGCCGCGCGCCAGAGTCACGACATCTTCCTGGAACTGCGCGACGGGGCGGATTCCTCCTCCTGACCGGCGCCGTGCCTGGTTTGCCCACGCAGCGCCGGGCGGACGCATTCGCCAGCCGGTCGACCCTCGGCTCAAATCGCCCGCGGCTTGCCGGTGCGCTACGCTTTGGATCGTGGCATCCGATCGACCCCATGGCGCATCTGGCTCAGCCGAAGGCAGCCCGGTCGGGCCCGCGCGCACCGAAACGCCTGGCGCTGGTGGTCCGGCTCCGGAGTCGGCATCGATCAGCCGCATCCATTTGCGCCGTTTGCGCGACATCCATCGCTCGGCCGGCTGGCCGTGCTGCGACGGGATCGAGATCGACCTTCTCGCCGCCGGATTGCTGCAGCGGGTTCGATCCCCCGCTGGCCACGAAACACTGCGCCTGACCGATGTGGGCATCGCGCGACTGGCCACGCTGCTGTCGGCCAATCGCGCGGTGCGCACCAGACATGAGCTGCTGGCTGACAAGGTGGCGCGCGACATGCTGCGCTCGGGCCGGATCGTCTGGCGCGATTTGAGCCTGCGCGCGCGGTTGCCGCCGCTTGCGCCTGGCGACAAGCACCGCTGGTGCATCGCGCGGCCCGATGTCTTTTCGATCCGCAATACCAGCGTGGAAGCCTACGCCCAGCCGATCGTGCACGAGGTCAAGGTCAGCCGCGCCGACCTGCTCGGCGACCTGCGCAAGAGCGACAAACGCGCCGCGTATCTCGATCTGGGCGGTGAATGCTGGTATGTGCTCGGCCGCGATGCGAAAGGCCGGCCGATTGCCGAGCCCGACGAGGTCCCGGCCGGCTGCGGCGTGCTGGTGGAACAGGCAGACCGGTTCGAGGTCGCCCGCGCCGCCGTGCATCGCGCGCTGCCCCGGCTGCCGTTCGGGGTCTGGATGGCGCTCGCGAAAGCGCAGCCGATGGCCGCGTTGGAACAGGACGCGCAAGCGATGCTTGGAGACGCGCCCTGAGACCGCGCGCGCTCAGGCCAAACCCCGCCTGATTCACTGGGTATTCATCCAGCACTACAGTCCGCGCGTGGACCTGCAACGCAAACTCGTGATCCTGGCTGACGCAGCCAAATACGACGCCTCCTGCGCGTCAAGCGGCACCTCGAAGCGCCACTCGGCCGGCGGGCGCGGCATCGGCAGCACCGAGGGCTCGGGCATCTGCCACAGCTATGCGCCTGACGGGCGCTGCATTTCGCTGCTCAAGATTCTGCTGACCAACTGGTGCAGCTACGACTGCAAATATTGCGTGAACCGCGAATCAAGCAACGTCGAACGCGCCCGCTTCCGTGTGGAAGAGGTGGTTCAGCTCACGCTCGACTTCTACCGCCGCAACGTGATCGAGGGACTGTTCTTAAGCTCCGGCATCATCCGCTCGCCCGACTACACGATGGAGCAGGTAATCGAAGTCGCGCGCCAGTTGCGCGAAGAGCACGACTTTCGCGGCTATATTCATTTGAAGACGATTCCGGATGCGAGCGACGAGCTGATCCTGCGCGCCGGCCGCTTCGCCGATCGGCTTTCGATCAACGTCGAGCTGCCCACGCGCGAATCGCTGCTGGCGCTGGCGCCCGAGAAGGACGACGGCGCGATCAGGCGTTCGATGGCGCGCATCCGCCTGCAACTCGACGACGCCAAGGACGCGGCCGCCACGCCCGCCATCCGCTCCATGCCCGGCGCCCGCCAAACTCGTGCCGCACGCGCACCACGCTTCGCGCCAGCCGGCCAGAGCACCCAGATGATCATCGGCGCCGATGCATCGGACGACCGCACCATTCTTTCTGCCAGCGCCATGCTGTACGGCTCTTACCGGCTCAAGCGGGTGTACTACTCGGCGTTCAGCCCGATCCCCGATGCGTCCTCCGCCCTGCCGTCGCGGGCCGCGCCGCTGATGCGCGAGCACCGGCTCTATCAGGCCGACTGGTTGCTGCGCTTTTACGGTTTTTCCAAGAACGAGATCGTGACGCCCGGCGGCATGCTGTCGCTCGAGGTCGACCCCAAGCTGGCTTGGGCGCTGGCGCATCGCGAGCGCTTTCCGGTGGACCTGAATCGCGCGCCCAGGGAGATGCTGCTGCGGGTGCCGGGCTTGGGCGCGCGCTCGGTTCAGCGTCTGCTCGCGGCGCGCCGAGTGCGCCGGCTTGGCACGGTCGACCTGCGCGCGCTCGGCGCACCGGCGGCAAAAATCTTGCCGTTCGTCGAACTGAGCGACCACCGGCCGATCGAGGCGGATGCCGATCGGTTGCTGCGCGGATTGCAGCGCCCGGTTGCAGCGCAGCAGCAAGAGCTGTTCGTCTGAAGGCCAAGATGCGCGCCCGGCCGACAACGCCGACAGCGGCAGTGCCGATGCCGACCCAGACTTCGCCGCCGCCGCCGCCGCCGCCGCCGTCAACGGCACCGCGAGCGACGCCGACAACATCGTGCATGGTCCGGCTCGCCGGCCCGACCGACTGGGCCGGCTTTGTTCATGCCGCGCGTTCTCTCCTTTATGACAAGCTGCCGCCGGAAAGCGTGCGCTGGATCGACGGCGAAGCACCTGAGTTGGAACTGTTCGACGCCGCACGGCCGGTCGACGCGTTGCAACTGCCGGCGGTGCCGCCGCTGGCCTTGCCTGCGTCCTTCGTCGATCGCGCGAAGTCTGCGGCGCTTCATGCCGACCCGGCGCGCTTCGATCTGCTCTATCGATTGGTCTGTCGCTTGAATCAGGACCGGCGTTTGGCGCAGGACCCGTTCGATACCGACTGGCGGCGGCTTGAAGCACTGGCCAGCGCGGTGCGGCGCGAGATGCACAAGACCAAGGCGTTCGTGCGTTTTCGCAAGGTGGCGCTCGATCGGCAACCGGACACGCGCGACGCTTCATCGGCATCGACAACGGAGCCTTCCACTTCCGAAGCGAACGTCCGCCACGTCGCATGGTTCGAGCCCGAACATCACGTGATGGAAGCAATCGCGCCGTTCTTCGTGCGCCGCTTCGGTCAGATGAATTGGGCGATCCTGACGCCGCGGGTCAGCGTCTCCTGGGATCGGCACACGCTGCACCTCGGCCCCGGCGCCGACCCGTGCGACGCGCCCGCGCCGGATGCCGACGAAGCGCTCTGGCTGGCCTACTACGCGAGCATCTTCAACCCGGCACGGGTCAAGGAAGCGATGATGAAGAAGGAAATGCCGGTGAGGTACTGGAAGAACCTACCCGAAGCCCGGTTGATCGCGCCGCTCATGGCCGACGCGCCGGCGCGAGTGCGGGAAATGGTCGATGCCGAAGCTGGCGACCGCACACGTAGGCGCGGCCTGGCGGCGGCTGGTGTTGGTCCTGCTGATCTTTCGCCGCAAGTGGGAGACGCCGCTTTGGCTGCCGCAAGCAGGCGGACCGATCGCGCCGTCGCCATGCCGTCACCCGCCACGCTCGATCAGCTCGCCGCCCGCGCCGCCCGTTGCCGCGACTGTCCGATCGGCGACGGCGCGACCCAGATGGTCTGGGGCGAGGGCGCGCCCGAGGCGCGCCTGATGCTGGTCGGCGAGCAGCCGGGCGATCGAGAAGATTTGCAAGGCCGGCCGTTCGTTGGGCCGGCCGGCAAGCTGCTCAGGCGCGCGTTCGAGCAACTCGGCTGGCCGGCCGAGCGCGTCTACATCACCAACGCGGTCAAGCACTTCAAGTACGAGTTGCGCGGCAAGCGGCGCATCCACAAGACGGCGAACCAGAAGGAAGTCGACATTTGCTCCGGCTGGCTCGAGGCAGAGATTGCCGCCATTGAGCCGCAAGCGATGGTCGCTTTGGGCGCCACCGCCGCGCGCAGCCTGCTCGGCCGCGCCGTGCAGATCGGCAAGAACGAAGGCGAATGGATCCAGCGCGACCAGGACGGCCGCCCTGTGCTGATCCTGATGCACCCGTCAGCATTGCTGCGGATGGACGGCGGCGATTTGGAAGCCGCGTTCGAGCGCTGGGCCGGGTTGCTGGATCGAGCGTCGGGTTACGTCGACGAAGCACACGGTGGCGCGGCTGCGGATTGATGCTGGCGGGCGCTGAGCCGCCTTCGCCATCGAAGCCGTGCTGCCACCGGTTGGCCAACGGTCCAACAGCCGATCCACCTGCCGGCTACCGCTTCTCCAAGGGTTTTTGTGGCCAAAACACTTGTTTACCGCTCGTCCACAGGTCGTTTTCAGCTATCAACAACATAGCACTTAAGACTTGGGCAACCTAGATCCGGCAAGGTAGTCCCGATGCGGCGAGGCCCCGCCTGCTGGACATGCCCTTGATGGTGGCCAGGGTCTGCCGTCAACGCCGTTCGGTGGTGGGCGAGCCCCCGGTAGCGGACGTTCGAACACGCGCGCCGCGCACTTCGAATCCGATGGTCGCTAGCACTGCCCCGGTATCCCCCTGCAACGTCAGCCGATGCCGCCCCGGCCACGGCGCCCAATGCAGTTGCGGCGTTGCTCGCGACGTGCGCCCGACCGGCGCGCCGTCGAGCAACCAATCGCCCGGCTCGCCCGCGAAGGTGATGCGCTGGGCGTCGGCCGGAATGTCGGGGTCGAGCGCGAAGATGCTGCCATCCTTCGGGCTTTCGATGCCGAACGACCGCGCCAGCGTCCGATCGTTCGATAGCTGTGTGCTTGCAAGCTGCACCGACTGCTGGGTGCCGGCGATGAACACCTCGCGCCGCGCTGGCTCGCGCTGGCCCGCAAAACTCACCTGCATCTCGATCACACCAGCCGGCACCGGCGGCGGAAGGGAAGGCCGGCCTGCGTGCAAATGCTCCACCACGGCGCGCCACACCGGCGCCGCACCACTAATTCCGCTGCTGTCGTGCATCGGCGCGCCATCGGTATTGCCGACCCAGACTCCCACCGTGAAACGATCGGTGAAGCCCACGCACCAGTTGTCGCGCAGGTCCTTCGAAGTGCCGGTCTTCACAGCCGCGAAGCCGCGTGTGGCCAGCAGGCTGTCGCTGCCGAAGGTGCGCACCCGCGCGTTGTTGTCGGCCAGGATGTCGGTGGCGAGATGGGCGGCGGCTTCACTCATGACCCGTTCGTGCGCGCGCACCACACCTGCCGACAACGGGCGTGGCGGCACGCCATTCGCGGTGATCGGCGTGCCACCCGCGATCCCCGGCGCGCCGCTCACGACGACCGGGCCGACCACTCCGCCGTTGGCCAGCGCGCGGTAGGCATTCGTCAGCGCAAGCAACGTCACTTCGGCGCTGCCCAGCGCGAGCGAGCTGCCGTAGTAGCCGCCGGGCTCGGGCAACGCGAGGCCGAATGCATTGAGCCGCGCGGCCAGCGCATCGGCACCCACCAAGGCGCCGACCCGCACCGCCGGCACGTTCAGGCTCGCGCCCAAAGCGGTGCGCGCGCTGACCCAACCCTTGAAATCGCGGTCGTAGTTTTGCGGCAGATACAGCCCGCTTTGCGTGGCGATCTGCGCCGGCGAATCGTCGATCAGACTGGCTGGCGTGATCAGGCGCTTTTCGAACGCGAGCGCATAGACGAACGGCTTGAGCGTGGAGCCGGGCTGGCGCCGCGCGAGCACGTGGTCGACCTGGCGCGCCTCGGACAACGCGCCACTTCCGCCGACCCAGGCCAGCACCTCGCCGCTCGCGTTGTCCAGCACCAGCACGGCTCCATCGCGCACGTGGCGGCCGGCCAGTTCGCCGAGCTGGCGCTGCAAGCTCTGGATCGCGAACCGCTGCACCCGCGCGTCAAGCGTGCTGCGCTGCTCCGCCGCGCCGTCGGGATCGACGATCTGGCGCGCGACGTGCGGCGCGAGCTGCTCGCCAAGCGGCATGCCGCCGGGACGCGCCAAGGCATGGACGGTCAGCGCGCCGATGCCCGTGCAGGGCAACTGCTGGCGTTGCAACACGCCGCAGGCGCGTTGGGCAACGGCCTGGGCGCTGGCGTTCGGCGCCCGCAGCAGCGCGGCCGCGATCGCCGCTTCATGGCTGTCGAGCCCGCTCGCGTGCTTGCCAAACAGCGTCAACGACAAGGCGCCGATGCCCACCAGCTCGCCCCTAAACGGCACCGAATTCAAATACGCCTCGATGATCCGCGCCTTGCTCCACTCGCGCTCCAGTCGCCTTGCAGTGAGCACCTGATCGACCTTCTGCCCCACGCTGCGGCCACCGGCCGGGCGCGCCAAATCGGCGTCGAGCAGGCCGGCGAGCTGCATCGTCAAGGTCGATGCGCCGCGCGTGCGACGGTTCCAAAGGTTGGCCCAAGCGCTGTTGGCAATCGCGCTCCAGTCGACCCCGCTGTGCTCGTAAAAGCGCTGGTCCTCGCTTAACACCACCGCGTGCAGCAGCGCCGGCGACAGGGCTTCGAGCGGCAGCCAGGGCAGGCGCCGGACCTTGTCGTTCACGCGCACGGTTTGAATTGACACGCCGTGGCGATCGAGCAGGGTGACATCGGAGGGCCGATGCGCGGCGCGCACTGCGTCGAAGCTCGGCAGCGCGTCGGCCACGGCCGCGAAGGGCAGCGCGGCCAGCAGCGCCATCGCCACAACGGAAACCAGCCGGCGCCGCGAGCTCGTCATGGCCCGACCGAAAGCGGTGCGTTCGGCGCTTCGCCGAAACTTTCGGGCGCATACAGGGCTTCGACCCGCGTCGGCGGAAGCGAGAAGGTGCCGGGGTTGTTCAGGCGCACCGTGTACTCCACCACGTGCTTGCCGCGCGGCATGAATTCAAAGTAGCTGCGATAGGCCTCGAAGCTGCGCTCCTGATAGGCGGGCCATGCGTTGCTGCGCGTGTTGGTGCTGGCACCGGACGCCACCGCGATCGCCGAATCGCGCCCGAGGCCGGAGCCGAGGATCGTCGCGCC
>JBDTRV010000029.1:0-10995 GCA_039931475.1 Burkholderiales bacterium
CTTCGGGCTGCCTTTTGGCAAGGCGGAAGCGCAGAACATCATGGCCGCGCCGGCCTGCCAATGCTCGGCCGCCACCTCGATCGAGGGCATGACGACGAAAGTGGCGCACTGCATCTGCGGCGGCATGCAATGCGTGGTCGGCGAGCCGGCGGCACAGAGCAAGACGGCCAGCCTGCTTCAGTGTGTGAGGTAGGCCTTCGCTCGCGGCAACCCATGCGCTGGTTGGTATCGGCAACATTCATGGCATCAAGGAAAGAGCGGGAGTCGAGATGAGTCAGGCAAGCGCCCAGCAAATCACGTCTGAGCTGCGCGACTGGATCGTCGCGCAAGCGCAGGCCGGCCACGGCCCGGAGGCGGTGCTCAAGTCGATGATCGCGTCCGGCTGGAGTGAAGTCGTCGCGATCGACGCCATGGAGGCGACGCTCGCCGATCATCTGGCCGCCGATCCAAACCGGCGCGTGCCGCCGGCCGCAGCCCTTGTGCCGGCCGCGGTCCCCGTGCCGGACGCGGCCCTTGCCGATTCGCCGCTGTATCTGGACGCGGCGGATCGCCGGGTTCACGTCGTCGCATCGATGACGAGCCCTCGTATCATCGTGCTCGGCAACCTGCTGTCGGCCGATGAGTGCGACTTGCTGATCGCGGCTGCCACACCGCGTCTGGCGCGCTCACTCACGGTGGCTACCAAGACCGGTGGCGAGGAGATCAACATTGATCGCACCAGCAACGGCATGTTCTTCGGCCGCTGCGAGAGCCCCTTGATTGCGCGGATCGAAGAGCGCATCGCGACGCTGTTTGGCTGGCCAGTCGAAAACGGCGAAGGCCTCCAGGTGCTGCACTACCGCCCCGGCGCCGAATACAAACCGCACCACGACTACTTCAGCCCCGAAGAGCCGGGCACCGCGAGCCTGCTTTCCCGAGGCGGCCAGCGAGTGGCCACCCTCATCATGTATCTGAACGAGCCTGAGAATGGCGGCGCCACCGTCTTCCCCGATGTGCATCTTTCGGTCGCACCCAAGCGCGGTCATGCGGTGTTCTTCAGCTATGACCGCCCCCATGCCGACACGAAAACACTGCACGGCGGCGCGCCGGTGATCGCGGGTGAGAAGTGGATCGCCACCAAGTGGCTGCGCGAGTGTGAGTTCGCCTGAATTCGGAGAAAAAATGGGCGTCTTCGCTCGCCGGATGGTTGTTTGTTGCTATGAAACTTGAAGCGAACGGCATTGACATCGAAGTCGAGGATTCGGGCGGCGGCGGCCCCGCGGTACTGCTCATCATGGGCCTTGGCATGCAACTGGTCGGCTGGCCGCCGGACCTCGTGCAAGGCCTGGTCGATGCCGGCTATCGGGTGATTCGGCATGACAACCGCGACGTGGGCCTGTCCCGGCATTTCGATGAGTTCGGCGTGCCGAACCTGCTGTGGGCGTTGGCCAAGTCGCGGATCGGCATCGCGCCGAAAGCGCCGTACAGCCTCGAAGACATGGCGCGCGATTCGCTCGGCGTGCTCGATGCGCTCGGCGTGCGCGAGGCGCACGTGGTCGGCGCCAGCATGGGCGGCATGATTGCGCAGCGAGTCGCGTTGCTCGGGTCCGATCGGCTGTGGAGCCTCACCAGCATCATGAGCACCAGCGGCGCGCCCGGCCTGCCGGGGCCTGGCGCCGACGTGATGCGCGCGATGTTCGGTCAGCCCAAGAGCGCAGCGCCTGAACACGTGTTCGAGTATTCGCTGATGCTCTACAAACTGATCGGCAGCCCTGCCTTTCCGATGACCAATGCCGACTTGCGCGATCGCGTCGTTGAAGCCGCCAGGCGCAGCTTCAACCTGGGCGGCGTGCCGCGCCAGATGCTGGCGATCGCGGCCGACACCACCCGCGCCGAAGCGCTGCCGTCCATCCGCGCGCCGACTTTGGTGCTGCACGGCACCGCCGATGTGCTGGTGCCGTTTGCGTGCGGAGAAGATACGGCCCGGCGCATTCCCGGCGCGCGGCTGGTGCCGATCGAGGGCATGGGGCACGACCTGCCGCCCGGAGCGGTGCAGCGGCTTCTGCCGCCGCTGATCCAGCATCTGGAGGCCCATTCGCCCGCGGCCCGTCGGGAAGCGGCGTGAGCAGGACCATGAATTCAGCAAGTGGGCATGGCGTGCCGTGGTTGAACGCGATTTTGCGCAGGGCGCCGTGAGCGCGCACAACGGTTCAGATGGAGGGGTTGGCGCTTCACCGCTCGGTCGCGCGAACCACTACGTCGACCAATACGACCCAGGCCTGCTGTATCCGATCGCCCGGGCGGCGCAGCGCGCGGAATTCGGCGCGGGCGCGACCATGCCGTTTTTCGGCGCGGATTTGTGGACGGCCTACGAACTCGGCTGGCTCAACCGGCGCGGCAAGCCGCAGGTGGCTATCGCGCACCTCACGGTGCCGTGCGAATCGACCCACATCATCGAGAGCAAATCGCTGAAGCTCTACCTGAACGGCTTTTCCGGCACCCGCTTTGCAGACGTCGATGCGGTGCGCGGGCAACTTCGCACCGATCTATCGGAAGCGGCCTGGCGCGGTGGCCCGGTGCAGTCGTCGGTCGGCGTGAAGCTGCTGCTGCCCGAGCTGTTCGACCGCGAGCCGCTGCATGAAATGTCGGGTCTCAGCCTCGACCGGCTCGACATCGAATGCAGCCAGTACACACCGGCGCCAGAGCTTCTCACCGCCGCTTTCGACGAAAAACCCTTGAGCGAAGTGCTCACGAGCAACCTGCTCAAGAGCAACTGCCCGGTCACCGGCCAACCGGATTGGGGTAGCGTGCAGATCGCCTACAGCGGCCCGCAGATCGAGCAAGGCGGGCTGTTGCAATACCTGGTGAGCTTTCGCAACCACAACGGATTTCACGAGCACTGCGTGGAGCGCATCTTCATGGACATCCGCCAGCGCTGCAAACCGGTGAAGCTCACCGTTTTCGCGCGCTACACGCGCCGCGGGGGCCTCGACATCAACCCGTTTCGCACCAGCCATCCACTGGCGCTGCCACACAACGTGCGCACCGCGCGGCAGTAGCTGTAAGTAAAAGTGGCGGAGCGGAAATGGGAAGCTGGCAGAAATCGCCTGAAGAGCTGGTGTTCCGGTTCGACCAAAGCCTGAAGGCGACCGCAGGGGTAGAGCGGCGCAAGATGTTCGGTTGCCCGAGCGCCTTCGTTCACGGCAACGCCTTCGCCTTCGTGCACGAACACCGGCTGGTGGTGCGATTGCCCGATGAAGCGCCGGGTCGGCCCTTTCCGCCCGGGCGGCCGATGAGGGAATACGCGGCATTCAATGGCGCGCTCGATCTTGAAGAAGCCGAGTTTCGCGAACTGGTCGCGCGTGCGTTTACCTATGCGAGCGGGTTACCGCCGAAGCCGGCGAAACCTGACAAGCCGAGGAAAAAACCGCCCTCCGCTGCCCGCAAGCCCGCGCAAAAGGCTCGGCCAACCTAGCGCGGCTGCGTTTTCGGGAATCTGCCGAATCACTGCGCCGCGCGCCAGCCACTTTGGCGGCGATCGGCGATCGCCACTTGCCGCGTCGGCCGCATCGCGCAGCGGGAAAAGTGTCGGAAATCTTTACATTTCCCAATTCAAAAAAATAGCGCTGAAGCCGTAAGTGCTTGACGGCAATAGGGTTTGGCAAATTGGCCCGAGAATTGCATGTTTCAAATTGCCGCATCTTGACGGCGTTTGTGACAATTACTTCTTGAGGGACTCCACATGAAAAAATCGCTTTTGAGGTCGGCAGCAGTGCTGGCAGGGGCACTCGCGCTGACGGTTGCTCCGGTGGCGCACGCGGCACTGAATTTCTCGTTCAACGGCACTTTCAATCAGGATGACAACGTTCGGTTGATCAACTTCACCGCCGACGGTTCGTCGAACGTTTACCTCGTCTCCTACGGCTACGCCGGCGGCACGCAGGCTGACGGCACCACGTTCAGCCGAGGCGGATTCGACACGATCCTCTCGTTGTTCAACTCCACCGGTTCCCTCATCAACTCCAATGACGACGGGTCCTCTTCATGCTTTTCCGGCGCTGCCGGGGTTGCACCTGGCACAGTGAACGGATTGGCCGATCCCAACACCGGCGTCGTGTACGACACCTGCTTTTCCTCGGTGCTCGCTGCCGGCACCTACACGGTGGCGGTCACCGAGTACGCCAGTTTCGCCAATGGCCCCAACCTGTCCAACGGTTTCTCAAAGGACGGGACCGGTAATTTCACCGCAGGCAACAGCGCTTGCACCCAAGGCTCGTTCTGCGATGTGACCGGCACCCCAGTTTTCGCCAATCGCACCAACGTTTGGGCTTACGATGTGCTAAACGTGGCCGCGGCCGCCGGACCAGGCCCAGGCCCAGGCCCAGGAACCGTGCCGGAGCCGGGATCACTGCTGCTGGTGGGCCTGGCGCTGGGTGTTCTGGCCGTCGCGCGCCGCAAAGCGAGTGGCAAGGCTGTCGGCTGACCCGTCTGCCTCCGCGCATCGACAAGCCCGGCACTCGCCGGGCTTTTTGTTGCTCGTCGTTTTCGCTCAATCCGCGGTCCGGAGCATTGCGTCCAGGCCTTGTTGTGCCGATCGCGCCGCGGCTGACGACTGCGGCGTGCGCGGGGCGCCTGTCACAAATCCCGAAACGACTTGAGCGGCGCCAGCGCCGGAAATTCGGCGCCGCGCTTCTCGCCCATCGCCTTGACCGCCTCGCGCACGTGCGCGTTGCTCCAGATCGCGCCTTGCAGCCAGCCCATCTGCCGGAGCGAATCCTCGACCGAGTGATCGCGCGCATAGTTGATTGCCTGCTTGCTGCCCCAGATCGCGACCGGCGGTTTTGAAGCAATTTCCTTGGCGCATTGAAGCGCGGCAGCGACGCAAGCTTCAGCGCCGTCGAACACCGCGTTGACCAGCCCGTAACCGAGCGCCTGTTGCGCCGGCAACCGGCGCCCGGTATAGGCCAGCTCGCGCACCACGCCGATCGGCATCAGCTTTGGCAGCCGCTGCAACGTTCCCACGTCCGCCACCATGCCGATGTTGATCTCCTGGATGCAGAAGAACGCATCGGCCGAGGCATAGCGAATGCAGCAGGCGGTGACCATGTCGACCGCGCCGCCGATGCAGCCGCCGTGGATCGCCGCGATCACGGGAATCCGCAGGGATTCGAGCTTGCTGAACGTCGCCTGCATGTCGGTCAGCGAGTCGAAGATGGCGGCGCGGCCTTCCGGAGTCTCGTCGTCCATCTGGATCGCGCTGCTGAACGTGTCGAGCGCCATGCCGGCCGAAAAATGCTTGCCGGTGCTCGAAATCACGAGCGCTCGCGCGCTGCCATCGTTGTGCAGCCCGGCGAGCACGGCGTCTAGCTCGCGCCAGAACGTCGGGTTCATCGTGTTCATCGCCTCGGGGCGGTTCAAGGTCAGGTGCGCGACCTGGCCCGCGTGCTCAAGCTTGAAGCAGGTGAGGGTGTTCATGCGGTTACTGTAGCCACCAGAAGCCCCCGCTTTCGGGCAGACATCCGGCCGCTATTGATTTGGTAGCTGGAAAACGCCACTGGACGAGCGGCGGAGGTTGTTCTGATGCGTAAAATCGGGTTCCGATGAAAACACAAATCCTTGCCCCTTTCGCTCGCGTGCCCAGCGTGGGGCGCCGCGCCTCATTGGTTGCGGTCGCGGCTCTCTCGACTTTCGCGGCGCTGTCGTTCGCGGGCGCCGCCGCTGCCATCGATCTGCCGCGCGAGCGCATCGTGCCGGGCGGCGTCGCCCTCGTGCAGATCGGCCCCGGCCAGAAAAAGCCCACGGCCCGGCTCGGCACGCAGCCGCTTCTGGTCATCGGCGATCCGATCAGTTGGACGACGGTGGTCGGAATCGGGTTGGCGACGAAGCCGGGCCGGCAGGCCATCGTGGTCGAGCATCCGGGGCAGCCGGCTGAGCGCGTGAGCTTCGCGGTGGAACCGGCGAAATACGCCGAGCAGCGACTCACGGTGGCGCCCGGCAAGGTCGATCTCTCGGCCTCGGACATGGCCCGCTTTCAGCGGGAGAAGGCGCATCTTGGTGAAGTTGCCGCGACTTTCACGCACACCATCCCGGCCAGCTTGCAAATGCTGCAACCCACGCCCGGCCGGCGTTCCAGTTCGTTCGGGTTGCGCCGTTTTTTCAACGGCAAGCCGCGCAATCCGCACAGCGGGATGGACATCGCCGCCGCCACCGGCACGGCGGTCGTCGCGCCCGCGGCCGCAACGGTGATCGACACCGGCGACTATTTTTTCAACGGCAACACGGTCTGGCTCGACCACGGCGGTGGGCTGCTGACGATGGTTTGCCACTTGAGCCGGATCGACGTCAAGGTCGGCGACCAAGTCAGGGCCGGCGAGCCGTTGGGCGCGGTCGGCGCGACCGGGCGCGTTACCGGCCCGCACCTACATTGGTCGGTCAGCCTGAACCGGGCGATGGTGGATCCGGCGCTGTTTCTCAAGGACTGAAGGCGCTCGGACTCGGCCTTGCTCAATAGAGCATTCGTGGCGCCGCTCGAACAACGAAAAAGCCGGCTCTTCGATCCGGCTTTTTGCGTCGGCGCGGGTCGAACCGATCAGTAGATGAAGCGGCCGCCTTTGCCGATCATCGTCAGGTCGACCAAGTGGGAGCCTTCGTGCGAGTTGGGTGAAAAACTCACCACATAGCCGCCGAGCGAAAAATTACGCATGGTCTCAAGGCCCGCCACCAGCGTTTCGCGGGTTGGGAACTGCCCGGCACGCCGCAAACCTTCAACCAGCACCCGCGCGCTCAGATGACCCTCGAAGCTCACGAAGTCGAATGCCTTTTCGCCCGCGGCCGTCATGTGCTGCTGATACTCCCGCGCAACCGGCGTCAGCGCGCGATACGGCGACGGCACCACCTGCGAGATGACTACGCCGCGGCCCTCGTCGCCAAGTTCGGCCGACAGCGCGTTGCTGCCGACGAAGCTCACGTTGAAGAACTGCCCGGCGAATTTCCGTGAGTGGGCCTCCTTGATCAGTGCCGCGCAGGATCTATAGGCGCTGATCTGCACCACGGCGTCAGGCTTGGCGGCCAGAATCTTCTCCAATGCTTTCGCCATGTCGGTCGAGTCGCGCTCGACGGTGGCCAGCGCTACCGGCGTCTGACCGCGCCGCGTCATCGCGCGTTCCACACCTTGCAAGCCAGCCTTGCCGTACGCATCGGTCTGGTAGAACACCGCGATCTTCTTGAGTCCCAGATTGAACAGGTGCTCGACGATGCGCTCGGTCTCGTCGTAGTAGCTCGCACGCACGTGGAACAGGTTGCGATTGAGCGGCTCGCGCAGCGCCTGCGCGCCGGTGAACATGCCGACTACCGGCACGTTGGCCTCGTGGACGATCGGCAACAGCGCCAGGCCGGTTGGCGTGCCAACGGTACCGGCGATCGCGAACATCTTGTCGGTTGCGACCAGCGCCTTGGCGGCTGCGGTGGTCGTCTCGGGTTCATACCCGTCGTCGCGCGAGATCAGCTTGATGCGCCGCCCATTCACGCCGCCCTGGGCATTGACGGCGGCGAAATAAGCCTGCATGCCGGTCTGCATCCGCTTGCCGAGTTCGGCTGCGGGCCCGGTAAAGGCCGCCACCTGGCCCGATCGAGATTTTATTGTCGGAAACACCTGGCGCCTGCGCCAGCGCACAAATCGAGGCGGTTGCCGCCGCCGTCGCGGCGAGGTTGCGAATCCATCGACTCATGACTGGGTGACCCTTGCAAAAGATGTTGAAGCGCGACTATTGTCTCGGCGATGACCCTGGGCGGGAACTTCGTGATGAAGGTCGTGCGTGCAGTAATGACGGACTCGGGCCGCGTGCGGATGACGTTCAAAATAGAAGGCGGTTTCGAGCGCCAGTCAACGGCCGGGAAAAGTGCTTTGCCACACGCCGTGCGGCTTTTCACGCTGCATGAGAATTCATGGCGATGAGTGGCCGTCGGCATATGGCCAACCGCGAGTTGCCGGGACACAATCGCGCGCATGATGAAAGTATTGGCAACCCTCACGGCCTCCGCTCTTCTGGCGGCGATTTGCACGCCGTCGTGGGCCGTCTACAAATGCGCGGGAGCGGCAGGCAAGGTGACCTTTCAGGACGCTCCCTGCGTTCAGGCGCTGCCTTCTGCGGATGCGGCGCGGCCCGCAGCCAGCCAACCGGTGAGCCAGCCGCCATCCGAAGCAGACGAAGCTGCCGCGAACCGAAAGCGTGCGGACGACATCGACGAGGCCATTCGGCTGCACCGGCCGATGGTCGGCATGACGCTGTCCCAACTGACCGACGCGATGGGGCAGGCCACCGGCGTGCATTCGACCGAGGTCGAGGGAGTTTCTCGCCAGCAGCTCATCTACGAGCGGGTCAGCGGCACCTGGTACGTCTATCCGTTCGACGGTGTGGTCAAGTCGGTGCATCACCAGCCGCCAGCGCGCTAGCCGTTCTTTCGGCTCGTCGGCACGATTGGGTCGCGATCGTGTTCGAGCCGCTCATCCAGTCAACTCATCCGTTCAAATGCTGAAAACGCTCGCGCTCGCCACATCGCTCGCCATGTTTGGTTCCCCCGCGCTAGCCGTCTACAAATGCACCGACCAGGGCGGACGGCTCACGTTCCAAGACGCCCCCTGCGCGGGATCGGGCCAGAAGATCGATGCGCGCCCCGCGTTGGCGCCGGCAGAGCGGACGCCGCCCGTCGACGCCGCGGCGGCCATCGCGAAACTGCAACTCGAAGCCGACATTGCCACCGCCGTCCGAATGCACCGCCCCACGGTCGGGATGACGACCTCGCAACTCAGGGACGCGATGGGCAGCCCGAGCAGCATCAATGAAAACAACGTCGAAGGCGTCAGGCGCGACCAGTGGGTTTACGACCGTTCCAATGGAACCTGGTATGTCTACCCGGTCAATGGCGTGGTGCGCTCGGTCCAGCACCAGTCGGCGCTGTCTTCGGGTACTTCCATTGCGGCGGCATCGAACCGCGCCTGCCCGAGCGAGCACGAGATCCGAAACGCCGAAACCAGCGCGTCGAGCATCACCTTGTCGGTGGCCGAGAAGGTGGAGCGGCAAAGGCAGATTCGCGACATGAGAAATTGCGGGCGATAACCGCGCGTCGCGCATTCTTCAGTCGCTGCTCGCTTGCCCGGCCTCCCCGGTTCCGCGCGCCGCACGCGCCGTTCGCGCCGTTCGCGCCGCTCCCGGCTTGAGCAGCACCATCAGCGCACCGGCGCCGCCATCGGTCGGTTTTGCCTGAACAAAAGCCAGCACTTCGTTCTTCTGCACCAGCCAGCTTTGCACCCTGGCCTTGAGGACCGGCGCCTTGCCGGGGGAGCCGAGCCCCTTGCCATGAATCACGCGCACGCAACGCAGGCCGATCTTGTGCGCCTCGCGGATGAAGCCGCCCAGGGCTTCACGCGCATCATCGCGGCGCAGGCCGTGCAGATCGATCTGGCGCTGGATGCTCCAGTCGCCACGGCGCAGTTTCTGCGTCACGTCGCAGCCGATGCCGGGGCGGCGAAAGCTCAACTGGTCGTCAGTATCGAGCAGGCTGGTCACGTCGAAGCCGTCGGAGAGCGACTCGCGCAGCACGGCTTCGTCATCCAGCATCTTTTGCCGGGCGATCGGCTCGGGCGGTTCGATTTCATGCTGCGCTCGAGGCGAGTGTCTGAGCGGCGCGACCGGGCCGACCGCGCGCAGGAACAGGTCGCTTTGGTCGCGGGCGCGACGCTCCGCTTCGGCTTGCGCGCGCTGTGCGGCGGCCAGCCGGGCGGCTTCCTCCGCGCGAGCGGCGGCTAGCTGGGCCCGAACCCGCTTCAAGTCCTTCAGCGTGTGCACGGGTTTGGGTGAGTTCTCGGTCATGGGGCTTTCCCGCTCACATGTAGCCGTTCTCGGCCATCGAAAACGCGGCACCGGCGCCGACGATCACATGGTCCATCACCCGCACATCGATCAGCGCGAGGGCGGACTTCAACATCTGCGTCAGCATCTCGTCGGCGCGCGAGGGCTGCACCGAGCCGCTCGGATGGTTGTGCGCGAGCACGACCGCCGCCGCGTGATGATGCAACGCGCGCAGCACCACTTCGCGTGGGTAGACGCTGGTCTGCGTCAGGGTGCCACGAAACATCTCCTCCATTGCGATCATGCGGTGCTGCGGGTCGAGAAACAGGATGGCGAACACTTCGTGCGCGTGCGCCGACAGATGCAGTTGCAGGTATTGGCGAATCGCCAGCGGCGTCTCGAACACTTGGCGTTCGCGCAGGGTCTGCGCAAGGGCGCGACGAGCCAGTTCAAGTACCGCCACCAGCTCCGCCCGTTTGGCCGGACCGAGCCCCTTGATGCGTTTCAGATCGGCCGCGGTCGCATTCAGCAAGCCGGCGATGCCGCCGAAGCCCGTGGGCGGGGGATCGAGCATCTCCTGCGCCATCTGCAAAACGCCTTTGCCCGCGATGCCGGTGCGCAGCAGCAGCGCGAGCAACTCCGTGTCGCTCAACGCGCTGGCGCCGCGCGCAAGCAGTTTCTCGCGCGGGCGGGCATCGGCGGGAAGGTCTTTCAGTGGCATGAAATGGGGCAGAGCGCGGCGCTTTTTACAATCGTGAAAGTTTATTCGCCGCTTTGCCGCGCCAACGCGCCCCCATCCCATGCCATCGGTCCAACCTGACTCCTTTCTCACACTGCACTATCGGCTGGCCGGGCCGCAGGGCGACGTCGTCAACACCTTCGGCGGCAAGCCGGCCACGTTGTCGTTGGGCAGGGGGGAGTTGGCCCCCGCGGTCGAGCAACAATTGATCGGGCTGGAGGAGGGCGCGCGCAAATGCATCGAGATCGGCGCGGGCGAGGCGTTCGGCCAGCGCAATCCAGAAATGGTGCAGTGGGTCGCGCGCGACTTGCTCGATCGGCTGGCGGAGCCGGATCAGGTCTTCAGCGTGGGCGAAGTGATTGAATTTCCAACCCCCGACGGCCGCGCGACCTATGCCGGCACGGTGCGCCAGATCGGAAACGAGACCAG
>JBDTRV010000030.1:0-10951 GCA_039931475.1 Burkholderiales bacterium
CGCAGTACTACATCACGCTCGCGGAAAAGACGTTTCCGATCATCGAGATCGATGCGGGTCGCCAAGTCGACGTCGTGCTGACCAAAGGGGTTCGGATCGAGAACGGAGAGCCTGGAAAGGCCATTGCGATCCCGGGCGCAGGGCGCGCCGATACCTACGGTCGATTCACACGAGTCAACGATGAAGATTAAACATTTGCTTCTCTGGCTGCTGCTGCCAGCCACCATCGCCAGTGCGTCCGCTGAAACAGCGCAGGAGGCGAATCTGCTGGCGGCGCTTCGCAAAGCGCACCCCGCCACGACGTTCACATCGGCGAGCCAAAGCGTCGTTCCTGGCCTCTACGAGGTCTGGATGGGGCAGAACGTGGCGTACGTCGCGGCCAGGAATCCGCGCTATTTCGTGTTCGGCAGAGTGATCGACACGCAGACCCTGACCGATCTGACCGGGCCCAAGCTCGCGCGGTTCGACCGCCCGCCAGCGGGTCCAGTGCAGTCGGACACGAGCGGGCCAATAGATGTCAGCAAGTTGCCGCTCGCTGACGCGATCAAGGCCGTCCATGGCACGGGCGCAAGAAACGTGTTCGTGTTCAGCGACCCGGTTTGCCCGTTTTGCAAGCAGCTTGAACCCGAACTGGCGCGCCTGCCCGACTCAACGGTGTACACATTCGTGGTCCCGTTCCTGGGCCGGCCCATGGCGCAGAAGGTTCTTTGCGCGTCCGACCCCGGCAAGGCTTGGCATCAACTCATGGTCAAGAACGATCAGAGCGCGCTGTCGGAGGGTGCGGAGTGCGCATCCGCGCTCGATCGCAATCTGCAACTCGCGCGCCAGCTCGGCGTGAGCGGGACTCCCACCATCTTCTATGCCGACGGCACCCGCACGCCGGGCTTCGCGCCGTTGCAGGAAGTCGAATCGCGCGTGGCGGCTGCGGCGACCGCAGGCCAGTTTGTCAGCAAAAACACCCTTTCCAAGGAGAAGTCTCGATGAACGAATTGCTGCATTCGACTGGCGCCATCTGCGGAGCGCTTGCTTTGGCGCTGTCGGGCTGCGCCAACATGAGTGGCCTCGATGCCGGCTCGAGCTACGGTTGCAAAGCGCCGGAGGGCGTCAAGTGCGACTCCGTTTCGGGGGTCTACTACAACGCGATTCAGAACAACCTTCCGAGCCAGCAGCGGCAACCGCTTTCCGCGCCACCGGCTGCACCGCCAGGCATGCTGCAGGCTCGCGCTTCCGTGCCCTCCATGCCGGCTTCGACCGGTCCGGCCTTGTTGCCTGCGGTAGCGATCCGGCAGCCGGCCGCTTCCGCAGGATCCTATATGCCCGTGCCGCTGCGCGCGGCGCCGCGCGTGTTCCGGCTCTGGATCAAACCCTGGGAGGACGCCGACCGCGATCTGAACAGCGAAAGCCTGCTCTACGTTCAGGTCGACGACGGACGCTGGATGGTCGACCACGTGCAGCGCCAGGTGCGCGACGCATACGCCCCGATCCGCCCCGGCCAACCGCCGGCCATCGCGTCCTCCGGCACTGCTGCGCCCACCGCTGTGGATCGCGCGGCCGCTCTGTCCCCGCTGGACACCAATGCGGCCGTGCAGCAGGCGCTCTCGACGCTGAACGCTCAGCAGCCGCCCCGCCCCGCTGAACCGCAATGAACTGAGACGAGAACAACCATGTTCCAGAGCCTCAGAGCAGGTCTTCTCGGAGACGACGCCACCAACTCGGCCGGGAGTTTTACGGACATTTTCGGCTTCGGCCGGCCGGAAGAATCGCCGGCATCGCAGTTCGCAAGCTGGTTGCCGTACATCTCCTACCTCGAACAGGAGCGGCTGTTCGTGAACCGGGACGGCATCGGCTTTCTGCTGGAGATCATGCCTCAGTCGGGAGCCGATGACCGCATGGTCGAAGTGCTGGTCTCGCTCTACACCAACTGTCCGCCGAATACCGGCATCCAGTTCCACCTGTTTGCATCGCCCCATATTCGAAATCAGCTCAGGCGTTACGCAAACCTGCGCATGGAAGACGACGATCAGGCAGGGAAAGCGGCACAGTACGGCCGACCGGCGCGCAACGAAAACCTGTATCGAACGCTGGCGCGCCGGCGCTTCGCCCATCTGACAGAGGGTGCGCACAACTCCCTGACCCAAGGCTTCCACTACACGATGCGGGACTTCCGGCTGCTCGTGAGCGTCACGCTGCAAGCCAATCCGGAGAATCTTGCCAAGCGCGAAGAAATCACGACCTTGCGCGACGGGATGTCAACGACCTTGCGTGCGGCCTCGCTTCCGAACCGGGTCTGCGATGCGGCCGACTTGATCAACTGGTGCGCCTTGTTTTGCAATCCCGACCGGATCACGACCACGACGGTTCCGGATCTGCACTACGACGACGGGCGCGAATTGCGCGACCAAATTGTCGATCACGACACGATCCAGGACGCCAAGGCCAATGGTCTGCACCTCTGGAAGGAGCACGGCGACGCTGGACTCGACGTCCGCTTCTACTCGATCAAGTCGTTTCCGGAACGCTTCGGCTTGTGGCAGATGGGGTCGCTGATCGGCGACCTGATGCAGCCGGCCTTGCAATACAACGCGCCGTTCCTGTTGACGATGGGGGCCCACATCCTCGATCCGAACGCCATTCGCACGACGGTCACGGCGAATCACGTCCGTGCCACGCAGAATGCCGGCAGCAAGATGGCCTCGGTCATGCCGGACGTCGGCAAAAAGGCGCGCGACTGGACCGCCGCCGCCGACGTGATCGACGCCGGCGGCGGCTTCGTGAGCATGTACCACCAGCTCGCATTGTTCAGCGACCCGTCGCGCTCGATGCAGTCGCAGGAAACCGCGCGCGCGATCTGGCGCTCGCGTGGGTTCGAGCTGAACGCCGACACCTACATGCACCGGCAAGCACTGCTGGCGAGCCTGCCGATGACGCTATCGCCCAAGTTCCACGGCGATTTGCGCAAGATGCGGCGCGTCACGCGAAAGACGATGAGCAACGCGATCCATCTGGCGCCGCTCGTCGCCGAATGGCGTGGCACCAAGACGCCGACGATGCTGTTTGGTGGTCGGCGCGGGCAGCTGATGACGCTCGATCTGTATGACAACGATCTGGGCAACTACAACGCCGCGATCATCGGCGCGCCGGGTTCCGGAAAGTCCGTGCTTCTCAACGAGATGGCCTGGTCTTATCGCTCGATCGGTGCACGGGTCTGGATGCTGGATCTCGGCCGTTCCTTCGAGAAGCTTTGCAAGAAAGCCAACGGCAGCTACATCGAGTTTCGCGCCGATTCACGCCTGAGCCTCAATCCGTTCAGCATCGTGTCGGAAGAGCGAATTGCCGAGGACGGCAGTGTCGAGGGCGGGATCAACGAGGACATCGACTATCTCAAGCCGGCCTTGGCCAAGATGTGTTCGATGGGTAGCGCACTCGACGAGGTGCAGATTAAGGCGCTCGGCGCCATGACGCTCAAGTTGTTCAAGCAGTACGGCCGCGATCTGACGATCACCGGCCTGCGCGATGCACTCGTTACGGGAACGATTGCAGAACTGGGACTGAACGGCGATCAGCGCGTGAAGGACCTCGCCGTGATGCTTAACCCCTACACGAAGGACGGCGAATACGCGCGCTTCTTCGAGGGCAAGAACAACGTCGATTTCTCGAACGACTTCATGGTGATCGAGAACGAGGAGCTCAAGCGCAAGCCCGAACTTCATGCGGTCGTGAACATCCTGCTGCTGTACCAGATCACGGGCGAGATGTACCTGACGCGCAACCGCAAGAAGCTGCTGATCATCGATGAGCTCAAGCAACAACTGGGTGAGATTGGCTCCGACGATCCAGTCAAGGCGGCTGTGGTCGAAGAAGCAGCGCGGCGCGCGCGGAAGTACGGCGGTTCACTTTGCACCGCGACCCAGAGCGCCGACGACTACTACGGCTCCGCCCAGATGGAAGCGGCCCTCAACTGTTCCGACTGGACGTTCCTGCTTCGTCAGAAATCCGAATCGATCGAACTGCTCGGTCGCAACGGCCGGATCTCGATGGACGAGTCGAAAAAGCGGTTGTTGCAGTCGCTGCGCACCGAGCCCGGGGTGTTCTCCGAGTGCTACATCTCCTCGCCGGTGGGTGAAGGCATTGCGCGCAACATCCTCGACCCCTTCAGCCACCTGCTGTTCTCGAACAAGCTCGAGGACAACGCGCCGATCGACGAAATGCGCCGGGCCGGCATGTCGGTCGACGAAGCAATCCTGGAGCTGTTGCGTCAGCGTGGTCGGGGGGTTCCCACATGAGGAGCTATGTCGTGACCGCCGCGCTTTGCCTGCTGATCTCGGCGTACTGTCTGCTCGCCTACGACCGTTTTATCGCGCGGCCCGCTCGACTGATCGGCGTCGTCGATGTGGCGGAGGTCTATCGCGCGAAGGAGAACGAGTTCGCGACCTATCTGACCACCAGCAAATCCGACAGCGAGCGCGAAAAAGCATTGGCGCTGGCAACCGATTTCGCCAAGCGGCTGCCGGCGGCGTTGGAGGAGCTGCCACGCGAGTGCGGTTGCCTGGTGATGCTCAACAGTGCGGTCGTGGGTCGCAGCCGCAACACGGTCGACCTGACCGCCTTGCTTCAGGAAAAGCTGGCCAGGCCATGAAGAACGCCGTAACACCCTCCACTGCTCGCGCCGGCTTCCTTGGCTGGTGGGCCAGGGGTTTCCGGAATCTCGGCGTCGAATTGACCCGCAGTTGGTACGTGTTCGCAATCCTTTGCCTGATCTGGACCTTGGCGGCGTTGCGTGTTTTCGGGAGCCACACGCCGCTGCTGCCGATCCTCTTCAACGTGACGCCAAGCATCCCGTACCGCGTCGTGTGGGCCGACTACGGGACCCGCCAGTTCGCGCGCGGCGACTTGATCGTCTATTCGTTCCGCGGTCCTGCGGCCAATGCCGACTACCCGGGACTGCGAGGGCAGCCGTTCTTCAAGCGGGTCGTTGGCGTTGCAGGGGACGTTGTTGCGGTCCAGGGTCGCGAGGTGTTTGTCAACGGAGCGTCGGTCGGCGTCGCGAAGACCCACTCATTCGATCGACGCCCGCTTGCGCCGATCGTGCCGGGTGTGATTCCAGCCGGGCAACTCTATGTGCAGGGAACGAGCGCCGACAGCTTCGATTCCCGCTACCGCGCGAGCGGCCTTGTACCGGTGGCTAGCGTGACGGCGAAGGTTCGACCACTGTTCTAGGGATGGAGCGATGCGCATTCGATTTTCACTCTTGCCGTTGGCTGCACTGTGTGGTGTTTCTGCGGTTGCGCAGCCAGCCGGGTCCGCCTATCAGGACGACGTCCCGATCGCAGAGTACCTGGCCATGGTGGAACAGGTTGCGCCGGCGGCACGGGAAGGCGCCGACATCTTCATGGCTGCATTTCGCGAGCGCTGCGGTCGCGCGATTCGCGTCAGCGAGTTGCGCGCGGCGTTTGCCGACGGTGCCGGCGATCCAATCCTGATGGGGATGATTCGCGCCGCCCATGCGAAGGACGGGGCCGCCTTGACGCATCTTCGCGCGGCGCTTCGCTGTCCACGGGGCTGACGTGTCGCGCGCACTTGCACTCGGGCTCGCAGCGGCGCTGTTTTTAGGCGCTGCTGTGCGTGCGGAGAACCTCGGCAAGCTCGGACCGACCTTTCCGATCGCCGAACGGCATTTTCTCGACTTCATCATGGAGCGGCTGCGCGCCAAGCAGGAGAGCGGCGAGATCGCCAAAGCAGAGCAACTCGCGCGAACCCGTGCCACCGAAGCCATCGTCAATCCAGCGCCAGTTTCCGGTTTGCATCGCGCGGATGCTGCACGCACCTACTACTTCGATCCCACCATCACGCTCGACCGGAACGTGGTCGACGCCAATGGCCTTCTCTTGTTCCCGGTGGGCACCAGACAGAACCCGCTGACGGTGATCCGGCTTTCAAAGCATCTGTTGTTCTTCGACGGCCGGGACAAACGACAGGTTGCGCGGGCGCGGGAGTTGATCGACACCTATCAGGGGAAAGTGAAGCCCATCCTCGTGGGCGGCAGCTATCTGGATCTGATGAAGATCTGGAACCGCCCCGTGTACTACGACCAGCATGGCACCTTGGTCAGGCGGCTGGGCATCACCGGGGTGCCGGCATTGGTCTCGCAGGACGGTCTGCGTCTTCGCATCGACGAGTTGGCCATGCGATGAACAAGATCATCAAATCATTGCTCACGATGGCCACGCTGAGTTGGGCCATGACGACGAGCGCGGCGTCGGTCGCGACGTGCACGGGCAAGTTTCCGGACCCGATCAAGGACATTTGCTGGTCCTGCATACTGCCGATCACGATCGGCACCGCATCGGTGGGCAATTTCGGTGGCCAGATCGACAACGGCGCCAATTCGACCAAGCCGTTGTGCAGTTGCGGCGTGAATCCGAGCATCGGAATATCGATCGGTTTCTGGGAACCCGCGCGCCACGTGGAAGTCGTGCGAAAGCCCTTCTGCCTGCCGTCCCTCGGTGGCTTGAATCTCGATCCGGGCATCTCGGCTCCGGAAGCTGCCCGGTTCACCAAGCCGGATGGCTCCGGCGACGCAGGATCGTTCTACCAGGCGCATTTTTATGTCAATCCGGTCCTGTACTGGCTCGAGGTCGTCACCGATTTTCCGTGTCTGGAGCACGGCAGCTTCGACCTCGCCTACATGACCGAAGTCGATCCGCTCTGGAACGATGACGAGTTGACGCTACTCCTGAATCCAGAGGCGGTCCTGTTTGCAAATCCAATCGCGGTGGCGTCCTGCGCGGCCGATTGCGTCGCGGCCAGCAGCGGCGGCTTTGGCCTCGACTCGCTGTTCTGGTGTGCCGGCTGCCAAGGCAGTGTCTATCCGATGGACGGCCACGTTCCATACCACATGGGAGGTGTTCGAACGGCCGCATTGCTCGCGCAGCGTCTCACGGCCAAGATGCACCGGGAACTGCTCGCCTGGGGCTGGCATGGCGACAAGGGCTTGTGCGGACCGTACTACGAACCGGTGATGGTCAAGTCGGCCTACAAGAGCCAGTTGATGTTCCCGATTCCGAATACCGCGAAAGACGGTGGCAAATGCTGCCAGCCGTTCGGGCAGACCACCGTGGTCTGGGGTGCCGGCAAGGAGTTTCCCGCGCGCGGCGAGGACTTCGCCTTCATGCTGTTCAGAAAAAGGAACTGCTGTGTGGGGTACTGAGCGTTCCTTGTGCGCCGCGCCCGGCACCGTCATTCATCTGGTGGCGACCTGCGCGGTGCTGGCCTGCACGGCGTCGCTCGCGCAGCGCCAGCCGGCGGTGACGGACGCCGATATTGCTCGGGCGTCGAAGGTGCGCCCGGAGATCACTGACCGGGACATGGAGGCGGCGCGCAAACGCCATCCGATGCCGACCGAGCAGGAGTTGTCCCGTGTGCCCGTGCCCGCGATGCCGAATATCGATGCACTGCCTGTGCCTCGCAATCAGCGCCAGATCGACCTGGGCGCGCTGGCGCGCGGCTTTGACGATCCGACCTTGCCGAAGTCGGCTGCCGGCTTGCTTGCACTCGACCGATCGCTGCTGGTGTTCGTCAGTTTCTCGATGCCCGAGGCGACGCTCGATCGGTTGGTCGATCAAGCCGCGCAGGTCGGGGCAACACTGGTGCTGCGCGGACTCGTCGACGGCTCGCTGCAGCGCACGGTCCAGCGCGCTCAAACGCTGATCAGCAACCGGCAAGTTGGCTTCCAGATCGATCCGCAGGCGTTCGATCGATTTGGCGTCGAGGTCACACCCACGTTCGTGCTGCTCAAGGCCGGGGCACCGGACGGGACATGCAACAGCAACGCCTGCGTTCCGAGCTCGCAGTTCGCGTTGGCGTCGGGCGATGTCAGCGTCGGCTACGCGCTCGAGTTCTTCAAGCGAACCGCTCCCCGATTTCGTGGCGACGCGGAGGCCTACCTCGCCAAGCTCAAGAGTCGATCGCCGTGAGATTCAGGTCCTTCGTCGTCTGGCTGACGATCGCCGCGAACCTGTTGGTGCGCACGACCGCGCTCGCCGCGCCACTCGACGAAGGGGCGGCCAATGGCGCGGCCGCCAACACGGCAAGCCGAGGACTGATCAACCAACCCTCGGCGGCATCGGTGGTGCCTGGCTACACGACCACTCCTCCCGAGACCGCGCTGGCAGGAACGAGCAACCTTTCGTCCAACGCGACCGCGCGACTGGCGACCTGCCTTGCGGCACCTACCACGCCGGGTTGCGAAGCGATTCAAGCCGCAATTAGCTCCGCCAACACCGCTCGCCCTGCCGTCACCGCTGCCGATCCTGCCGTGGCGGAAGCCGGCCAGATCGCGAAGAACCCTTCGCTCGCCCTGGGAAGTCTCGCCCAGTACTACAGCGGCTGCACGACCGCTGACGTGCCCACCACGGGCACGCCAGTCACTCGTGCCTGCACCGTCAGGACCAATGGCTCCGGCTTTGCTTGCTCCAACCGGTTGACGGTCGACGTGCAGCACGCCAACACCTGCGACCCTGGCATCTGGTTCGCTCAGACGTCCGGCGGCTCCTCGACGTTCGCCGCACAGTGCATCCCCGGCCGCCCAGTCTCGCGCCAGCATTTCCGCGCCACCTTCGAGAACAAGGATCCCTATTTTTTCGACTACAGCCTCGCCGGGGAGGACGTTTTTC
Source organism: Burkholderiales bacterium (assembly GCA_039931475.1). GTDB lineage: Bacteria > Pseudomonadota > Gammaproteobacteria > Burkholderiales > Burkholderiaceae_C > JBBPYC01. The sequence goes on from JBDTRV010000030.1 coordinate 8,673, forward strand.
CGGTCAAGGTCAAGGTGATGGGACAAAAAGTCGACCCGGATCTGGGCGTGATCGACATCTCCCTGTACCTGGTCGACAACGAGTGCGCTGAAAACAACTGCTCCATCACGGCGATCGTTACCGAGGACGAGCGCTACATGTGCGTCGATCAAGGCGGCGAAGCCGATCGCGTCTGCACGACCGAGAAGCCGTTCCTGCCGGTGTACGCGCCATGCGGCCCAGGATCCGTCAGCGGGGAGAACCTCCACCAAAGCTCCTTCTGCATCGGACCTGACCCTTGTCCCCCGGCGACGCTCGACGAGCGAATCTGCTTTGCGCCGGCGCCAGCACCACCCCCGCCGCTGACTCCCATCGTGAATGCGACCGACCTGAGTGGCTCGTCAAGCAGCAACCGGTGGATCTCCGCCGGCTCGCGCCCACTGATCGGCTGGAAGCCGAACCCCAAGTACGGCCCGTTCCCGATCATGACGCTTGGCTATGCGCAGCCGCGGCATATCACGACTCCGACCGATTCGTGGGCCAGCAAATGCTCGGCGGCGACCGCCGGCGGGCGCTGCACACCGAGCGGTCCGCCGCGCTGCGTGGACGGACCCTCGACCAGAAACGTCACCGGGGTTCCAATAGCTCGAGCCTGCTGGAACTACGAAACGCCCATGACCTGTACCGGCAGCGCCGCTTTGCCGGACGATTGCCAGGCGCTTGCAACCGCCGGCTGTTCGCTTCAGGCCAGCAACTGTCGCACCACTGACGTGGCCACGGGTGCGTGCAGCGTGGAAGACCGCACCTATTCATGTCCTCAAGGGCCGCAGACGGTCACGACGGCTTCGAACTGTCCGTCGAACGTGTCTTGCGTGGGATCGACCTGCTTCAGCACCGCATACGCCCCAGATGCCGATTTCGCGCGCAGCATGTCGATGCTCGAAGCGGCTCGCGAAGCCGGGGTCTACCTGGACACCGACAGACTCCAGGTCTTCAAGGGCGAACCGCAAAGCTGTCGCGATCGGCTCCTGAACAACTGCTGCTATACGAACGGTTCCGGCGCTGGGATGACGAACCAACGCGTATTCGGCTCCGGGACCAAGCTCGTGTACGACATCCTGATGAATTCGCAAAACCGCCAATTCATCATGCAGGGCATGAGCGCGCTGATCACGGGCAGCGGTTTCAGCGGCTCGTTCACTGCGTACGGGGTGACGATTGCCGTCAACGGCGCCGCGGTACCGACCGGATCGGTCGTGATTTACTCCTCCTACGCGTCCGGAGCAGCTGCGGGTGGTGCAGCTGCGGGTGGTGCGGCGGCGGGTGGAGCAGCAGCCGGTGGAGCAGCGGCTGGGACTGGAGCGGCAGCGGGCGGTGCGGCGGCTGGAAGTGGAGCCGCGGCGGGTGGAGGAGTCGTAATCGCTTTCGACCCATGGTCCCTGGTGATTGCGATCATCATCTACGTGATCATCTCGATGGCCTCCTGCAACGAAGGCGAGTCCCGCCTCGCGATGCAGGAAGGCGCAAAACTCTGCCACACGATCGGCACCTATTGCTCACAGTGCTTCCGGGTGCTTGGGCGCTGCGTCTCCTGCACTGAGCACACGACTGGCAAGTGCTGCTTTAACTCCATGCTCGCTCGCATCGTGAACGAGCAAGGGCGCGCTCAGGTGGGCAAAGGCTGGGGCGTTCCGCAGACGCCAGACTGCAGCGGCTTCACCATCGCGCAGCTCCAAAGCCTCGACTTCGCGGCGATGGACCTCAGCGAGTTCTATGCCTCACTAATTCCCAAAAGTCCCGACGTCGCCGCGTGGCAGGCGAACAGCGCGGGACGTGTCGACAAGTGCTACTACGGGCAAGGCAAATGCGGACCCTGAAACAACTCCTCCTGACGCCACTTGCGATCGCCCCGTTGTTGTGCGCGGCACAGGACTCCAATCGGGTCGCGGTGGATGACCTGCGGATATTGCTGATCGCGGCGCTCGACTCACCTACCGGGGAGGCGCACGGCCGCCTGACCGGCGACATGGCGCGACTGCTTGCCGAGCGCTTTCGCACGTCGGGTCCACTCCTGATCGACGTGAGCACCGAGCGCCGCTACAAGCAAGCGGGTTGCAGCCGATTGAAGGTGTCGTTCACCCAGGAGGGCGTGAACCTTCCGGGCGCCAGCGCTGCCGAGCGGAAGTCGGTGGACGTTGGCCTGAACTATTGCCGCGACGGCAAGCCGCCAAGTTCCCTGTCCTGAGGAGTCGACGATGAAATACGTTCTCCGCGCTCTCGTCATCACGTGCGCGCTGCAG
>JBDTRV010000031.1:0-10891 GCA_039931475.1 Burkholderiales bacterium
ACCGGCATGAAGTGCTCTTTGTAACTGGTTCAAGGAGTAAAAAAATGGCAACTGCAAAGAAAGCGGCAGCGAAGAAATCGGCCGCGAAAAAAACAACCGCAAAAAAAGCAGCGGTGAAGAAGGCTGTCGCGAAGAAAGCGGCACCGGCAAAGAAAGCCGCCGCGAGGAAAGCGGTCGTGAAAAAGGTCGCAGCGAAGAAGTCGGCAGCAAAAAAGTCTCCGGCGAAAAAGGCCGCAGTGAAGAAGGCTCCGGCGAAAAAAGCGGCGGCCAAGAAAGCTGCCGCCAAGACGACGCCCGCAAAAAAAGCCGCGCCAGCAAAAAAGGCAGCCGCGAAGAAAACGGCGGCCAAGAAAGGCACGGCGAAAAAAGCGGCGAAAAAAGCGTCAAAGGCGGCGTCAGCGCCTGCTGCCCCTGCGGCACAGACCACGCTGAATCCGCAGGCCGCCTGGCCGTTTCCGACCGCAGACAAGCCCTGACGCAAGGCGCGAGTCCGTCCGGAATTCCCCCGATGCCGCAAGGCGTCGGGGTTTCATGCGTCCGTCTGGTGCGTGGTAATCGGTGCGAAAGGGGGCTATGTACCGCTGGCCGACATCGCTCTTAGCCGATTCACGTCGATCTCGTAGTTTTGCGGGCCACGTTGGGCGATCTTGAGCGCGCCCACTTCGTTGCCCAGCGCCGCGCAGCGCGTCAGGGGCCAATCGCGCTCCAGTCCATACAGCAACGCCCCGCGCCACGCATCGCCACAGCCGGTCGGGTCAACCACTGTACGGGGTTGCACTGGCGGCACTCGCACTGTTTCCCCGCGTTCCCATATGTCGCAGCCTTGGGCGCCCAACGTCACGATCAGGCCCCGCACGCGTTTAGAAATGTCGGCGCAGCTCATGCCAGTTCGCTCGCACAGCATTTTTGCTTCGTAGTCATTCACGGCGACCCAGCTCGCCAGCTCGATGAATTTGGCAAGTTCCGCGCTACCGAACATTGGTAACCCTTGTCCCGGATCGAACACGAACGGGATTTTGGCCACATGAAACTGCTCGGCATGCTGGAGCATCGCGTCCCGTCCGTCGGGGGCGATGATTCCAATTCGCACGTCACCCCGCGCACTGATTTTCGTTGAGTGGGCGTGCATCATCGCGCCAGGATGAAAAGCGGTGATCTGGTTGTTGTCGCGGTCCGTCATGATCATCGCCTGCGCGGTCATCGTGTCAGGCGCTTCGCGCACGAACTCGGTGCTGATGCCAAGCGCCGTTAGCCGCTCGAAATAGCTCGCACCATCGCTGCCGAGCATCGCCATCGGAAGTGGCTCGCCGCCCAACGCCTTCAGGCAATACGCGATATTGCCGGCGCAGCCACCGAAGTCGCGCCGCAGCGCTGGCACCAGAAACGACACGTTCAGGATATGCAGTTGATCGGGCAGGATTTGGTCGGCAAAGCGTCCTTCGAAACCCATGATGGTGTCAAAGGCGAGTGAGCCGCAGATGATGGTGGCCATGAAAGTCCAATAAAAAGTCGTTCAGCGATAGAACGCAAAGACGCGATAGCCCGAAATCCGCTCAATATCAGCAGCAAGCGCCACCGCGATCGCGCCGGTCCATTCGCCATTCGCGGCCAGGGTTTCAGGAGCACTTAGATCGGCCGGCGTAAGCACTTTGCGCAGCACGGCGTTGTCGTGCGAATCGGTTAAGGTCAGTTCGATGTCAGGCATGGCCAGATCGATATCGGCCTGATTGCGCACCGCCAATTGCAGCCGATAGCCGGCCGCGCCCTGCCGGTTGAGGGCCGAGCTGTCGATCACGATGGAGCCGATCTGCCGCACGGGTCCGACGACGCAACCGAGCGGGCCGCACATCTGCTTGAGCAGCCAGCCGAGCGCCGGCGCGTTGGCGGCGATGCGCTCCCGATGCTGCAAGCCGATTTGCGCGACCAGCAGCAACAACAGAGTGCAGACCGCAGCCCAAAGCGGCCATCGCCGGTTCGCACCAGCGGCTGCTTCGCCCGCGACCGCGTCGCGCATGAACGAAAGATCGTCGAGGTGGTCGGTCGGCGGCGTCTGTGGCGGCAGCGGCGAGTCACGGCCGGGTCGAGTCTTGCCTGGCCGCGTCCTCGGCTCCTCACGCCTTAAGTGCCGAGGAGCCTCATCTGGCACCGGGGTCAGCGGCGCCACCGGATCGAAAGCGTCGCGCGGCTCATCCGGTAGGGCCGGCCGCAGGATCGGCGTTGCGATCACCTCGTCGGCGGGCGCTTCGGACATCTCGGACATCTCGGACGGCCCGGACGGCTCGGACGGCTCGGACGGCTCGGACGGCTCGGACAGCTCGGACAGCTCGGACAGCTCGGACAGCTCGGACGGCTCGGACGGCTCGGATTGGTTCCTCGGCCAAAGCTTACCGGCTGCGGATTCTTGCTTCCTAATTGGCATTCCCGCCCGCCAACGCTGGATAGTTTGCAATCGAATTCATAGCAAAGCGCTCATCAATATCCAGCCATCCTCGGCGTCCGTTACCGCGAGCCTCGCGTGCGAGGCATAAGCGCCCAGCAGCTCGCCCGCCTGCCGCTCCAAAATCCCGGCGAGGACCAGCGAGCCGCCCGGTGCGACCTTGGAGCAAAGCAACGGTGCAAGCACCTTGAGCGGCGACGCAAGAATGTTCGCCAGCACCAGATCGTAGCGACCGACCACCCCATCGGGCAAGCCGGTGCGCACCGACACGTGATTTACATCTGCGTTAGCTCGTGCCGCCTCGATCGCGGCCTCGTCGATGTCGACGGCGTCGACGTCGCGCGCCCCGAACTTTGCGGCGCCGATCGCGAGAATGCCCGAACCGCACCCGTAGTCGAGCACTCGGCCGAACCGCCTTTCATTGCGGGCAATGAAGCGCAAGCACATACGGGTGGTGGGATGGGTGCCGGTGCCAAATGCCAGGCCGGGATCGAGCCGGATGATTTGGCGCGCATTGGCCGGGGGCTCGTGCCAGGTTGGCACGATCCAGAAGCCGGCGCTGATTTCTACCGGTTTGAACTGGGACTGCGTCAAGCGCACCCAATCCTGATCCGGCACCGGGGCCACGCCCAGCACGGCCGCTTTCGAGAAATCGGAGGCGGCGCGGACGGCATCCTGCCGGTTTGCAAACAGCGCCTGTATCCGCGAATGCCGCCAGCCGCCCACCGGCAACTCCAGGCCGGGCTCGCCGAACAACGCGCTTTCGCCACCGGTGCCGGCATCGGCGTCTTCGATCGACACGCTCAATGCGCCGGCAGCGTCCAGTTGTTCACTGAACCGCTCGACCTCTTGCTCCGGACATTGCAACCGCAATTCATGCATGGGCAGTGGCCGCTGGCGGCGCGCGGAAAAAGCCAGGGCTACCGCTCGTGATGACCAAGCCACTCCTCGAGATAGTGGATGTTGGTGCCGCCCGCAATGAAGCGCGAATCGACCATCAACTCCCGATGGAGCGGAATATTCGTGTTGATGCCTTCGATCAATGTCTCGGCCAGCGCGGTCCGCATCCGCGCCAAGGCTTGCTCGCGCGTATCACCATGCACGATGATCTTGGCAATCATCGAGTCGTAGTTGGGCGGCACGAAGTAGTTGGTGTAGATGTGCGAGTCGACCCGCACACCGGGCCCGCCGGGCGCGTGCCACATGCTGATGCGGCCCGGAGAGGGGGTGAACTTGAATGGATCCTCGGCGCAGATGCGGCATTCGATCGCATGGCCGCGAAACTCGATCTGGCGCTGCGTGAACGGCAGTTTTTCACCAGCCGCAACCAGAATCTGCGTCTTCACGATGTCGATGCCGGTGATCCATTCAGTCACCGGGTGCTCGACCTGCACCCGCGTGTTCATCTCGATGAAGTAGAACTCGCCGTTTTCATAGAGAAACTCGAACGTGCCGGCGCCCCGGTAGCCGATGCGCTTGCAGGCGGCAGCGCAGCGCTCGCCGATTTTCTCGATCACCTTGCGCGGGATGCCCGGCGCTGGCGCTTCCTCGAGCACCTTCTGGTGGCGCCGCTGCATTGAACAGTCGCGTTCGCCCAGCCAGACCGCGTTGCGGTGCTTGTCGGCCATCACCTGAATCTCGATGTGTCGCGGGTTTTGCAGAAATTTTTCCATGTAGAGCGCCGGATTGCCGAATGCCGCCGCCGCTTCCGCCCTTGTCAATTGCACCGCGTTGAGCAGTGCCGCTTCGGTGTGCACGACCCGCATGCCGCGGCCGCCGCCGCCGCCCGCAGCTTTCACGATCACCGGGTAGCCGATCGTCCGCGCAATGCGCCGGACCTCTGCCGGATCGTCCGGCAGTTCGCCGGCGGAGCCAGGCACGCACGGCACGCCGGCCTTGATCATGGTTTGCTTGGCCGAGACCTTGTCGCCCATGAGCCGGATCGATTCGGGAGTCGGCCCGATGAACTGGAAGCCGCTTTTTTCGACCCGCTCGGCAAAATCAGCGTTCTCGCTCAAAAAACCGTAGCCCGGATGCACGGCTTCGGAGTCGGTCACCTCGGCAGCGGAGATCAGCGCCGGCATGTTGAGATAGCTCAGGGCCGCGGACGGCGGTCCGATGCACACCGCCTCATCGGCCAGCCGGACGTATTTCGCATCGCGATCGGCTTCGGAATACACCATCACGGCCTTGATGCCAAGTTCGCGGCAGGCGCGCTGAATACGAAGCGCGATCTCGCCGCGATTGGCCACCAGGATTTTCTTGAACATCAGAGCCTTTCCCTTTTGCGGCTGCGTAGGATGGTTTGCATGACTCAGAGCGAGAGCGAGAGCCTCAAATCGGGATGAGATGCAAGGCGCAATTCGCCGCCGATATTCCAGCTACTAGGAAGAACTTCAACGCAGCCGCTCGCTCAATCCTGATGATGCGCGCCGCAGCGGGTTGTGCCGAACATCGTCTATTCAATCACCACCAGCGGCTGCCCATATTCGACCGGCTGCCCGTTTTCGCAAAGGATTTCAATGATCGTGCCGGATTTGTCGGTTTCGATCTCGTTTAAGATCTTCATCGCTTCGATGATGCAGATCGTCTCGCCCTGCTTGACCACCGAGCCGATTTCCACGAACGCCTTGGCGCCCGGGCTCGCGGCTCGATAGAAAGTGCCGACCATCGGTGATTTGACCGCATGACCCGGCTGCACCGAACCCGCTAAGGACCCGGGCGCACCAACAGGACTCGGAGGCTGCGCGACGGCCGGTTGCTGCGGCAGCATGGGCGCGAGGGCCGTCACTTGTGGAGCGGCAAGCCCAACCCCTTTGACGATGCGGACCCTGCCTTCGGCCTCGGTAATTTCAAGTTCCGAGACGTTCGATTCGGATACAAGATCGATCAACGTCTTCAGTTTGCGCAAATCCATGCGGCCTCCGGCAATAGGATACGGCGTGCCAATTTAACTCAAAAACCCAAGAAAATGCCGCATCTGCGTTTATTTGGCTCAAACAATACCAACTTGCGAGAGGGTGGGTAGCGCTGACACTGCCTATCCAGCAGTTCGACCTCTCGCCCATCGATCGAAATCTTCGAGCGATAACTGGCCCATTTTACGTTCCAGGATGCGCCCGGCCGCGTCGAGAACCAGTGTGTAGGGCAGCCCTCCAGCCTGATTGCCAAGATCGCGCGAAAGCGATATTCCCGCCAAGCCGGCCATCGCTATCGGGAACGACACCGGCGTGCGCTCGAGAAACTTGCTGACCGCGGCGGGCTGGTCGACGGCGAGACCGACCACCTGCCAGCCGCTCGCCGAATGCTGGCGATAAAACGAATCGAGCATCGGCAGTTCCTCGACACAGGGCGGGCACCAGGTCGCCCAGAAGTTGACGATAAGTGGCTTGCCGCCCAACGAGGTCATCGCAAGCGTGGCGCCAGTGGGCGTGGCGAATTGATGCTGCCAGAGCATGTCGGCCGGGTCGCCAACTGCCCCGGCCGGAGACCACCGCCGCGATGCAAGCATTGCTCCGCCGGCAGCCGCCGCGCCCGCCACGGCTGCAAATAGCCAGCGACGCCGGTTGGCGGCGGGCACACGCCCCTCGCTGGCCGCCCTCGGTACATTCGCCTTCTTGGGTTTGCTGTGATCGCTCATCCGGGGGCCCCTTGTTCCAGCAAGCGGCGCACCGAGGCCGTGTCACCACGCGGCGTCCGCCCGTTGGCATCCGGTTTCAGTGCGCCACGCAGATCGTCCAGGTCGTACACGATGAAATGAAGGCCCACCATCTCGTCAAGTTCGCGGCACAAGCTCGAAATGCTGAGGGCCTCGACAGCTTCCCCGTGAATGCCGCGGACGCTGTGCGGTTCGAAGTCGACCCGGTGGTCGATCAGCGCGATCTCGGCCGATTTCGGGTCATCGCAGAACAACTGAATATGAACGTCGGACAACCGGGTCGCCGTTCCGTGCCAGACCGCACCTGCAAGATACGGCCTGAACCCCTGCATGCGCTCCATCCATGAAAGCGCCAACCGGCGCAGCGCCGCCAACTCAGCCGGCTGCGTTTCGGCGCAGAAAGTCTCGATGTAGTCGCGCACCGCCTCCTCGATTTCGTCGTTGCCAGGCAGACTGGTGCGCGCCGACAGGCCCATTTGCCGGACCGCGCGGCGCTTGGCCGGGCCATATTTCAGCCCCTCTTCGACCACGAGCCGAGCGGCGGTAGCGGCAATCTCGGGATTCAAAACACGCATGCGGCTCATTTTGCCCAAGCTGGGCTGGCCGCGGGCGCCTTGGGCGCAATCCCTGCCATCTGAATCGAATCTCCCTGATTCGTCGGAGGCGCGCAAAGGATCTGTTGCACATGCACCAAGCCCGAACTCGAAGGCAGATCGGCGACAAGGGATGGCCTGCATCACGTCGGGCCCGTGTACTGGCCGCGGATTGGAACCAAATGGAACCCGGTGTTCGCCGCCAAGAGGCCGACTATTGCCAAGAAACCTCGACGCTGCAGCTCCTCGAAGTCGAGACGAGCGCCCGATCGGACGGGTTGTGCAGACCATCTCCATGACCGTGATTTATTGTCGGTGGAGGTTACTCAGGTTCGTGACTTTTGAACCGGCCATGAACTGGCCTCGCCCCTATCATCCGCCGACCAACCTGTACAACTCGCAGCAACGGCAAAAAATAATGGGCGTATTCAACATGTTCCGACGCAGTGAACGCCGCGGAACCGATCCAGGATCGTCTTTTGGCATGTCGGAGGCCGGCGCAAAGGAAGACACCGCGCCGTTCACGCAAATGCCGGACGAGGGCTTTACCGAGTTCGGCCCGTCCCAGTTCGGCGACTCGCTGGCCAGCCCGCTTTCGGCCCATGGCTCAGACGACGCGGCAGTCGAGCGCAGTGGACAGCAAGAGCAGCGAGCGCGGCGCCGGGTCAACGCGCGCCCCGGAACGCGCGTGCTGATCATCGACGAATCAGCCGCCGTCGTGAGCGGCTTGCGCCGCATGATGCGGCAAAACCAGCTCGATCCGATCGAGGCGCTGGGCGGCCAACGCGGGCTCGAACTCGCGTTCAGCGCGCGACCTGAATTGATTTTTCTTGCGGTCGCGATGCCGGGCATGAGCGGCTTCAACGTGTTGCGCTCACTGCGTCGCGACGAACGCACGCGCGACGTGCCGGTGATCATGATGAGCGGCAACGCCCAGGCTACCGAAGCCGACTACGTCCGGCGCATGGGCGCCGACGACTTCATGACCAAGCCGTTTTCGCGCGCCGACGTATTTCTGCGCATTGAGCGGCTGCTCGATCCGGACCTGATGCCGCGGCGTCCAACCGAGCCGGCCCCACTCAGTTGATTTTTCAAGGTCAAAGAGGCCGCTCTCGCTAGTCCATTGGTCGTTTTACGCTATACTTTACGTAGCAAACCGACCACATGAGAATTCTCGGCATCGATCCCGGCCTGCAGACGACGGGCTTCGGTGTGCTCGATGCCGAGGGAGCTTCGCTGCATTACGTGGCAAGCGGCACGATTCGCACCACCCATCTCGCGGTGGGCGACCTGCCCAATCGTCTCAAGGCGCTATTCGACGGCATTCGCGAGGTCAGCGAGCGGTATCGCCCGAGCGCCGCCGCAGTCGAGATTGTGTTCGTCAACGTCAATCCCCAATCCACCCTGCTGCTCGGCCAGGCCCGCGGCGCCTGCGTGACCGCGCTGGTCGCGTGTGAATTGCAGGTCGCGGAATACACGGCGCTGCAGATGAAGAAAGCGGTGGTTGGGCACGGCCGCGCGGCCAAGTCGCAAGTGCAGGAAATGGTGCGGCGGTTGCTTGCGCTGCCCGGTCTGCCGGGTGCGGACGCGGCCGATGCGCTTGCGCTCGCGATCACCCATGCGCACGTCGGGCGCTCGATGGCGCGGCTGGCCGCGGCGACGCCGCTCTCGCGCAAAACCAGTTCCATGTACGGCGGCGGCCGAGCGCACTGACGCAGCTCGGTCTGCCTGGCTGCGCGCGGCCGGCCGGCACCAAATCGACAGAAGCGTCAAGGCATGTCAAAGCCACTGCGGGCGCGTCGAGGCGTAAGATAGTTCGCATGAAATCTCCTGAGCTCCTCCAACGTCCCGCCTTGGCCAAACGCGTGCCCCTGCTGCCGCTGTCCTTCATTTTGGTGCTTTGCGCCGGCGTGACGACGACGGTCGCCGCCGCTGCCGACAAACTCGTGACCGTTCAGAGTCCGTATCCGTTCGCCGCCACCATCGAAAAGGTCGAATCAGCATTGGCGAGCAAGGGCTTGAAAATTTTTGCGAAGATCGATCATGCTGCCGCCGCACGCGAAGCGGGTATGTCGATGCCGCCGACCACCGTGCTCATCTTCGGCAATCCCAAGGGCGGCACGCCGCTGATGCTTGCACAGCCGACAGTGGCGCTCGATTTACCGCTGCGCGCGCTGGTGCGGGAAGACGCTCAGGGCAAGGTCACGCTTACTTGGCGCCAAGCCGACGCGCTCACCGCACACGGACTGAGCGCCGAGCAAGTGGCGCCTCTTGCCGGTGTCGAGAAGTTGCTTGAGTCAAGCGTCAAATAAACGCGCAAGGCCAGTTTGATCCTGCCGGCCGCCCGCCAGCGTTTGCACACCGAGTCGAGCGTCAGAACAACGCAAGGTTGCAGCGACACCAACGGCACGGCGCCGCAAACATGAAGACGACGCGAAGCGCATAGGCGCCGGTTCAGCTTGACTCGACCAGCCGCAGCGCGATCAACACCGCGAAGAACAGGAACGCTGCGGCAAGCGTCCATTTCAGCGCGACCATTCCGGCGCGCCGATAGCGCAGGTCGCCGGTCAGGGCATATACGCCGAAGCACAGCGCCGAACCGAACAGCAGCAAGAACACGAGGCCTCGAACGAACGCCAATGCAGGTTCCTTTGCCGCCTACTCGACCGTCACACGCGATCGCCTGCCTTGCGGCAGCGAAAGCTCTACCAGGCTCGCACCGGCGACGCGTAGCCGCGCGGCGCCTGCCGGTCGTTTTCGAAAGTCACGACGTCGTACGCCTCCGGCTGCGAAAGCAACTCGCGTAGCAGCCGGTTGTTCAGCGCATGGCCGGATCGAAACGCGGTGTACGAGGCCAAAAGCGGCTTGCCGATCAAAAACAGATCCCCCATCGCGTCGAGAATCTTGTGCTTGACGAACTCGTCGTCATAGCGCAGGCCGTCGCTGTTGAGCACCTTGTAGTCGTCCATCACGATCGCGTTGTCAAGGCCCCCACCCAGGGCCAAGCCGTTGGCGCGCATCATTTCGACGTCGCGCGTGAAGCCGAAGGTGCGGGCCCGGGCGATGTCGCGCGCATAGGAGCCGGTCGCAAAGTCGAACTCGAAGCGCTGGCCGGTCGAATCAACGGCCGGGTGATGAAAGTCGATCTCGAAACCCAGCTTGTAGCCATGATAAGGCGCAAGCCGCGCCCACTTCGTGTCGGCGCCGCTGCCCTCCCGGACCTCGACCGTCTTGAGCAGCCGCACGAAGCGCTTAGGCGCGCGTTGCAATTCGATGCCCGCGCTTTGCAGCAGGAACACGAACGATGCCGCGGAGCCGTCGAGGATCGGCACTTCTTCGGCCGTGATGTCGACGTAGAGGTTGTCGATCCCGAGGCCGGCGCAGGCGGACATCAGATGCTCGACCGTGTTCACCTTGGCGCCGCCTGCGGAAATCGTCGACGCGAGGCGCGTATCCGTCACCGACAGCGCGGAGATCGGTATATCGACCGGCGTCGGCAGATCGATGCGGCGGAACACGATGCCGGTGTCCGGCTGGGCCGGGCGCAACGTGAGTTCCACGCGCTCACCGCTGTGCAGGCCAACGCCGACCGCCTTGCTGATCGACTTCAGGGTTCGTTGCTGTATCACGGAGCGATTTTAACTTTTGGCGTATGAAGCGAAGCTGACGCCGCCGCCGAAGCGGCGACTCAGGGGTGCGCAGTAGCCGCCGCCAGCGAGATCTCAGTCCGCCTGCTTGCGCAGGAACGCCGGGATCTCGAAGTCGTCCACGCCCGCTGCGGACAGCGCATCCACCTTGGCCGATGCATTACGGCCGGTGCGCCAGACGCTCGGCACCTGGTAGTCAGGGTTTCCGGCCGCGGCGTGGCCGCCGGTGGGCTGGTTCAGGTTCGGGGCATGGTAGGGCGCGCCGCCGTCGGTACCGGTGCGGATGACCTGCAACGGCGGTGCGGTGCGGCGGGCGGCGTTGCGCGACAGGCCGGTGGCCACCACGGTCACGCGGATCTGGTCGCCCAGGCTGTCGTCGTATGCAGTGCCATAGATCACGTGCGCTTCGGGCGAGGCGTAGGCGCGGATGGTGTTCATCGCGAGGCGCGACTCGCTCAACTTGAGCGACCCTTTCGCGGCGGTGATCAGCACCAGCACGCCCTTGGCCCCCGACAGGTCGATGCCTTCGAGCAACGGGCAAGCAACTGCCTGCTCG
>JBDTRV010000032.1:0-10803 GCA_039931475.1 Burkholderiales bacterium
GCCGAGCGGCGACGCCGGTGCCGCAGCGGTCGAGCGGCCGCGTCAGCCGATCCGGGCTTTTACTGCCGCGGCGGCAGAAACTTCGACGGATCGACCGGCTTGCCTTGGCGGCGCACCTCGAAATGCAGCTTCACCCGGTCGGCGTCGCTGGAACCCATTTCGGCGATTTTCTGGCCCTTCTTGACCGACTGGTCTTCCTTCACCAAAAGCGCCTGGTTGTGCGCATAGGCGGTGAGATAGGTGTTGTTGTGTTTGAGGATGATCAGGTTGCCGTAGCCGCGCAGACCGGCGCCGGCGTACACGACCCGCCCGTCGGCCGCGGCGACGACCGAACTGCCGGCCTGCCCGCCGATGTCCAGCCCCTTGTTGCGCTGCTCGTCGAAGCCCGCCAGCAACGTGCCGTTGGTTGGCCAGATGAACTTCGGCTCGTCGTCCGATGCGCTGGAGATTGGGGCGCTGCTCGTGGTGGCTGGCTCGGACGTGGTGGAGGCAGAGCTGGTGACGCTGCTCGAACTGCCATTGGTTCCGGCCGGGGGCACCGGCACTGGCGTGATGCCCGACGGCGAAACCGGCCGGGTGACGACGCCCGATGACGACGTCACGCCGCCCGGCGGCGATACCGCCACCACGGTGGGCCTGGCCGGTTGCACGACTCGAAGTACCTGATCGACCTCGATCGAATTCGGATTGTCAAGGTTGTTCCAGCGCGCGATATCGCGCCAGTTCTGCCCGGTTTCCAGGCCAATGCGAATCAGCGTGTCTCCCTTGCGCACCGAGTAGTAGCCGGGCTTTCCGGCGTTTTCCGCACCAGGTGGCGACCTGGCCGGCTCGCCGGCGCCGACCACCGCAGTGCCGGCGCGATCCTCGACCGGTGCGCGACCGGACTGCGAAGCGCAACCGGCCAGCAGCACCAGCGCTACCGCTGCACTCATCCAACCTCGGGCCTTGTTCCCCATCTCCGTCATCTGCATGTCTTCCTTCAAGCGATGCCTGATTTTAGAGGGACAAAATGAACGCCCTCGAGCACGCGGCGATTGCATCCGTTGATCGTTTTGTCGATCACGATCAAGGCTTGCCGGCCGCCGTCCGTCACCAGCGGCGCGACCAGCCGGTCGCCGACCGCAAGTTGCTCGATCCAAGCCGGCGGCAACGCTTCGCCACCGGCCGCGGCGATGATGCCCGCGTAGGGCGCGCCCTTGGCGAAACCCTGCATGCCGTCGCCAAACAACAGATGGACGTTAGCAAGGCGAAATGGCCTGAGCTTGTCGCGCGCCGACTCATGCAGGCCGCGCAGCCGTTCGATGCTGTAGACCTCGACCGCGAGGCGCGCCAGAACCGCAGCCTGATAACCGCAGCCGGTGCCGATTTCGAGAATGCGACCGAGCCGCACCGTGCCGCCTCGCGTGATCGGCGCGGCGCACAGCAGCTCGGCCATCCGTGCCACCACGCTCGGCTTGGAAATCGTTTGTCCGAGGCCGATCGGCAGACTCGTGTCCTCGTAAGCCTGGCCGACCAGCGCCGTATCGACGAAGCGGTGCCGCGCCACCTGCCCGATCGCGGCGAGCAGCGCCGGCGCCGGCACGCCGAGCGCCTGCACCTGGCGCACCATGCGCTCACGCGCCGCCAGCAGGTCGCCGGAGAATGGTTCGGCGGCCGGGACAACTGATTTTTGAGAGGTTTTTTGGCCGCTTCCGCTCGTCGGATAGAGCTGTTGCGCTATATTTTTCGTAGTATCCGGGTGGCCGGTGGCAAGCCGCGCCGGAAACGCCGGACGGCGCTGCATCAGGCCGCGTCCGGCGTGTGCGCGGCCGCTTTCGGCAACGCTTGCGGCCGGGTGGCATTGCCGCCATCGAACAGCCGGGCAGCCGTCTGCGCCCAGTAGCGCAGGTGGTCGTGGTCGGTCAGATCGACCTTGAGCGGCGTGAGCGACACGTGGCCGCCGGCCGTGGCGTGGAAGTCGGTGCCCTCGGCGCCGTCCTTGGCCGCGCCGGCGTTGCCGATCCAGTACATCGTGTCGCCGCGCGGGCTCGGCTGCGTGATGACTTTTTCGGCCGCATGGCGGCGCCCGAGCCGGCAGACCTTGGGCGTGCCCAGGCGCTCGAACGGTAGGTTCGGAATGTTCACGTTGAGCAGCCAGGCCGGGCCGCCCAGCAAGTCCTGCTCGTGCATCTGGCGCACCATCTGGCAGGCCATGCGAGCGGCCGAGTCGACGTGCTTCCAGCCTTTTTCGACCTGCGAGAAAGCAATCGACGGCACGCCGAACAGGTAGCCCTCCATCGCCGCGCCGACGGTGCCGGAATAGATGGTGTCGTCGCCCATGTTGGCGCCGTCATTGATGCCGGAGACGACCAGATCGGGCCGGTAATCGAGCAGGCCGGTGAGCGCGATGTGCACGCAGTCGGCCGGCGTGCCGTTGACGAAGCGGATGCCGCCTGCCGCTTGCCGCACGTACAGCGGCGTGTGCAGGGTCAGCGCGTTCGATTTGGCGCTGTTGTTCTGTTCCGGCGCGACCACCTCGACCTCGGCGATGGCCGATAGCGCCTCGGCCAGCGCGACCAAGCCCGGTGCCAGGTAGCCGTCGTCGTTTGAGATGAGGATTCGCATGCAGCCGGCCCTGTGGTCAGCGAGAGATTGTAGGTGTGGCAGTCCACCCCGCGACAGTGCCACCGCCACCACTGCCGTCGGTCTGCCTATCATGGACGTTTTGAAACGAAGGACGATCCATGCATGCTTGGCTCTGTGAAAACCCCGTCGGCGTCGACGCCCTGACCTGGAAGGAACTGCCGACGCCCACACCGAAGGCCGGTGAAGTGCTGATCGAGATCAAGGCGGCGAGCCTGAACTTTCCAGATCTGCTGATCGTGCAGAACAAATACCAGATGAAGCCCGAGCTGCCGTTCGTGCCGGGCTCCGAATACGCTGGTGTGGTCGCCGCGGTGGGCGACGGCGTGACGAATCTCAAGGTCGGCCAGAACGTGGCGTGCCTGTCGGGCACCGGTGGCTTTGGCACCCACACCATCGCGCAAGCGGCGCTGTGCATGCCGCTGCCCGATGGATTCGGCCACGTTGATGCGGCGGCCTTCATCATGATCTACGCCACCTCGCACCATGCGCTGCTCGATCGCGGCCAGCTCAAGGCCGGCGAGACCGTGCTGGTGCTGGGCGCGGCCGGGGGCGTTGGCACGGCGGCGATCCAGATCGCGAAAGTGGCTGGCGCGAAGGTGATCGCGGCGGCATCGACCGACGAGAAATGCGAGTTGTGCAAGTCAATCGGCGCCGATCAGACCATCAACTACGGCAAAGAGGATCTGCGCGAATCGATCAAGAAGCTGACCGACGGCAAAGGTCCGAACGTGATCTACGACCCGGTCGGCGGCGATTTCGCGGAGCCCGCGTTCCGCTCGATCGCCTGGCGCGGACGCTACCTCGTGGTCGGCTTCGCATCGGGCCCGATTCCCGCGCTGCCGTTCAATCTGGCGCTGCTCAAGGGCGCTTCGATCGTCGGCGTGTTCTGGGGCCACTTCGCACGCACCGAGCCGAAGGCCAACGGAGCGATGATGCAGGAGCTGGCGCGCTGGTACCTGGAAGGCAAGATCAAGCCGGTGATCGACCGCACCATGCCAATGGCCGAACTCAAGGCAGCCTATGCGCACATGGGTTCACGCGGGGTCAAGGGCAAGTTGGTCATGACGAACTAATCCAACCCTCAGGCTTTGCTCGGCTTTCGCCCTCCCTTTTGCAGGGAACGGCACCTGCGGCCCGGCAGAGCCAACTGCGCGGCCCCCGATGAAATTTGCTGCGCCATTTTGACGCCTGGGGATGGCAAGTTCGCCGTACCCGCCCGACCCAGTCCAGATCGAACGGCTGACACCGCGGCAAATGCCGCTACGCCGCCAGATTTAACTGAAGCCGCTGCGAAAACACTTCCGGCCGAAGTGGCCGCGCGAAGTGATAGCCCTGCGCGAAGGTGCACTGCATGTGGCGCAGTCGCTGCGCCACCGCGTGGCTTTCCACGCCCTCGGCCAGCACGTCGAGCCCGAGGCTGAGGCCGAGCGAGATCATGCCGCGCACGATCGCGGCGATGTCGGCGTCGTCGATCAGGTCGCGAATGAACGACTGGTCGATCTTGATCTTGTCGAATTTGAAGCGCCGCAAATAGGCAAAGCTCGAATAGCCGGTGCCGAAGTCGTCGATCGACAGGGTCACGCCCATGGCCTTCAACTGGCGCAAGGTGGCGATCACCGCTTCGCTATCGGTCAGCAGCACCGATTCGGTCAGCTCCAACTCGAGCCGGTTCGGCGGTATGCCGGAGATGCGCAGTGCCTCTTCGACCTGTTGCAGCACCACGCCGCGGCGAAACTGGAGCGCCGAGAGATTCACCGCCATGATGAGGTCGGGATGGCCGGCGTCGTGCCAGGCGCGCAACTGCTGCGTCGCGGTGCGAAGTACCCAGCCGCCCAGGGCTTCGATCATTCCGCTGTCCTCGGCCACCGGAATGAACACACTGGGCGGAATGGCGCCGCGCTGCGGATCGTCCCAGCGGCACAGCGCCTCGCAACCGACTGTGCGGCCACTGGCAATGTCGATCAGCGGCTGGTATTCGAGCCGCAACGCGTTTTCGTCGATCGCGCGACGCAGCGACGATTCGATCTGCAGCCGATCGAGCGCCGCCTGGTTCATGTTCGGGCTCGAGAACTGATAGGTCGCGCGCCCGCTCCGCTTGGCCGCGTATAGCGCCGCGTCGGCGCGGCCGAACAGCGCATCGAACGTGTCGCCGTCGCCCGGAAAGACCGCGATGCCGATCGAAACCGAGATGCTCACCGGCACGTCGCGTAGCACCATCGGCTGGGCCACTCCGTCCATCAGATTGCGGGCGATGTGCGCGGCATCCGCGGTGCCCTGAATGCCCGGCAAAAGCACGAGAAATTCGTCACCCGAAAGGCGACCGACGGCGGCGCGATCGCCGGCGGCGGTCACCAGTCGCTTGCCGACCTCACGCAACAACTGGTCGCCGGCGGCGTGCGAGAGCGACTCGTTGAGCGTCTTGAAGTTGTCAATGTCGATCACCATCAGCGCGAGTTGCTCGTTCGTCGCCTTCGCTTGGCTCAAAGCCAAGTTGCCGCTCAAACCGAGTTGAAAGCGATTCGGCAGGCCGGTGATTGGGTCCTGAGTGGACAGCAGCGCGATTTTTTCCTCGGCCGCCTTGCGCGAACTCAGGTCGGAAAACGATGCGACGTAATGCGTCACTCTGCCGCTCGATCGATGGTTCAGCACCGACAGGCTCATCCATTGCGGATAGACCTCGCCGTTCTTGCGCCGATTCCAGATCTCGCCGCTCCAGCGCCCGACCCGGTTCAACTCTTCCCACAGGCTGCCGTAGAAAGCCGCGTCATGCAGGCCAGAACTGAGCAGCGAGGGTTTCTTGCCGAGCGCGTCGGCCGGTTCATAGCCGGTGATTTCGGTAAAGGCCGCATTCACCATAGTGATGCGGTTGTCGGCGTCAGCGATCAGGATGCCGTCGGTGCTTTGGTCGAGCACCCGGCCGGCCAGCTCGAGCTTGGTGGCGGCGGTACGTTGATCGGTGATCTCGCGCCGGATCACCAGCATGTTCTGCCGCTGGCCCTGGCGGCCGAAGCTCGGCACCCGCAGCACATCGAATGCGCGCTGGCGGCCCGAGCTGCCTTCGGTCACCTCTTCCATTTGAGACAAACGGCCGGATTGCCAGGTCGCTTCTTCGGACAAAGCGCTGTGACGCAGCGTTTCGGACAGCGGATGCCCGCGTTCGACCAGGTCAAGGTTGGTCATCCCTTTGAGCTCCTGCGTCGAAAGCCCCATCGCGGCGGTTGCCGCGGAGCTGCCCATAAGATGGCGGCCAGCGCCGTCCTTGAGCGTGACGATATCGGGCAGATGCCGGAATACTGAAGTCAGCAACTGATCGCGCTGCCGCACCTGACGCTCCGATTCACCCAGCGCGGTCACGTCCACGCCGACGCACCAGATCTGGTTCGTTCCCGCGCCAGATTCGACGCACGAAATGGCGGACCAGGCAATGCGCCGGCGTTTTTGCTGCCGGGTCGTCAGGGTCAACTCGAAGTCGCGAAAATGCGGCGCCTCGGCCGCCCATTCCGCCATCTTCCTAATGCGGTAGGCCGGATCGGGGTACAGCAGATGCAAGGCGCGCGGATTGCCGACCATTTCGGTCGACCCGTAGCCAGTGATGCGCTCGCACTCGCGGTTCCAGAAGACCACGGTCATCGCGTCGTCAACGCTGACGGCCTGAATCAGAACCGGAAACTGGTCGAGCATTTGACGCAATGCCAACGGCACCGCGCCGGGGGTCTCTCCAGGGCCGCGTGGCGAACCGCTGGCCGACGTGCCGGTGCTGCTGTCCGGCTTAGCGGTTTGGTCGGCGCGATCTTTGGAGTCGCGATTCATGGCCGGCTTGCGCAACAAGGTGGGTGAGTTCCAGCTCATCACTTGGATGGCCGCGCCCCGCAAAGGGCTACCGGCGTCAAGCGCATGGGCAGGAAAGCCTGCTGGAAAGAATCATCCAGCGGATCGGTGAAGGGCGGGAACGACGGCGAGGCGGGCGCAAGCATAGCGATAGTCTGCCATGCCTGAACGCCGATAGCGAGAACGTTTCGTCAGGTTCGCGTGGGAAAATGCCGTTTGACGCGCGCCTCATCTAAGGAATACCCGGAGCCACACAAGGCGGAGGCACCCAGCAGCGGGGTGAAAAGATGGGTTTGGGGTGGCTGATGGGGCTCGAACCCACGACAACAGGAATCACAATCCTGGACTCTACCAACTGAGCTACAGCCACCGCGCAGCCGCTATTATAAATGCGCGTGCGTTCTCTTGGGAACTGTCAAGCACCAGGGCACGGGGCTCCAAGCAACCGCGCGATCGGCGCCCAGCGAGACGCCCCCACTGTAGGATGGCGCGATGTTCAGCTACCGCCACGCCTTTCATGCCGGCAACCATGCCGATGTGCTCAAGCACGTCACGCTGGTGCAGGTGCTTGCCCATCTGACGCAAAAACCGGCGCCGCTCACGGTCGTCGACACCCACGCGGGCGCGGGGCTGTACCGGCTCGATGGCGACTATTCGGCCAAGGGTGGCGAGGCGACGGATGGAATTTTCAAGCTTTTTGAGCCGTCACGGCTCGCCGATGCTGATTCTGAAGCTACGGATTCGATAGCACCAGCGATCCGCGATTACCTCGATCTCGTCGCCGGCTTCAACGCCCCTTCCAAGCTCGTCGTCTACCCCGGTTCGCCGTTCGTGATCCAACGCCTGTTGCGCCACGAAGCGCGCGACAAGCTCAAGCTGTTCGAGCTGCACCCGACCGATGCCAAGGCGCTCGTGGGCAACGTCGCTCAACTTGAAGCCGGCCGGCAGGTCACGGTGGAGCGGCGCGATGGTTTCGAGGCGCTAAAAGGCCTGCTGCCACCGCCCGCGCGCCGTGCGTTGGTGCTGATCGACCCAAGCTACGAGATCAAAAGCGACTACGCAAAGGTGGCCGCTTGTCTGCAGGACAGCCTGAAGCGCTTTTCGACCGGTGTCTACATGGTGTGGTATCCACTGATCGCGCGCATCGAGGCGCACGATCTTCCGCGGCGCCTCAAAACACTTGCGAATCAGGCAGGCAAACCGTGGCTTGCGGCAACCTTGTCGATCGGGCAGCCGGCCGAGGCGCGGCAAATCGCGCTGCCGGGCGAACGCACCACGGGCGTCGGATTGACCGCCAGCGGGTTGTTCATCATCAATCCGCCGCATTCGCTCAAGGCCGCATTGCAGCAGGCCCTGCCCCAGCTGGTTCAGCGACTGGGCCGGGGACGTGGGCAGGATTTTTCAGTCGACAGCGGGGGTTAGCCGTCGGTTTCAGGCGCAGCCCCAGCGAAGCGTGCCCCCGCTTGCTGGCCCGAACCACTTTGCCCAATTGGGTTCGCGGGCCGCGTTCCAGGATTGAGTTCGACGGCGGGCCGTTCAGTAGCGAGACTGACAGTGTCACGGCTTGCGCTGGCCTGCCGACCGGCGTTTGGATCTGGCTTTGGGCTCGGCCTCTGGCGGTTTGTCGACCACCGTCACGCTGACCGGCTTGACGCCGTCGTCGGCGATCCCCAATTTGTCGGCCGCGGCTTTGCTCAGATCGATCACGCGGCCGCTCACGAACGGGCCGCGATCGTTGATCCGAACGCGCACGCTGCGTCCGCTGTCCAGGTCCTTGACCTTGACCACCGTGCCGAACGGCAGCGTTTTGTGCGCCGCCGTTAGTTCATACATGTTGTAGCGCTCGCCGTTGGCGGTCTTGCGGCCATGAAAAGGCTCGCCATACCAGGACGCCTTGCCGCGCTGGGCATCGCTCGCTTCGTCGTCTTCTTCCTCGGCCGCCGGCTCGCTCGGAAAGTTGAACCGGATCGTCGGCGCGCCCGCCGTCCACGGCTCCCGTTGCGGCGGCGCATCGGGCTGCGCTGCCGGCGTAGCGGCCTCGCTCGCCGGCGGTTCGGCAGGGAGTTTCGGCGTCGGCCTCGGGACACTCGGCGCGGAGGCCGGCGCGTGCGGCTCGGCCACAGCCGTCGGCTCATCGACCGGCGCGGTGACACAGGCGGCGAGCAGTAACGGCAACGCGATGGCGCAGGCCCTGCGCCATCCGACGGCCGAATGGCCCGCGATCACGGCGCGCGCCCCGTATGGTCGAGGCCGAGCCGCTCGCGGATTTGCCGCGTCGCGGCCGACTGGTTCATCGTGTAGAAGTGCAGGCCGGGCGCACCACCCGCGCGCAGTCGCTCGCACAGATCGGTCACCACATCGACGCCGAACGCGCGGATCGAAGCCGCGTCGTCGCCGAAGGCTTGCAGCCTCAGGCGAATCCAGCGCGGAATTTCCGCTCCGCAGGCGTCGGAGAAACGCAGCAACTGGCTGGAACTGATGATCGGCATCACGCCGGGCACGATCGGAATGTCGGCCCCCACGCGGCGCGCCCGCTCGACGAAGTCGAAGTAGGCATCGGCATTGAAGAAATACTGGGTGATGGCCGAACTCGCGCCCGCGCGCACCTTGGCGGCGAACGCCTGCAGATCGGCCTCGGGCGACCGCGCCTGCGGATGCACTTCGGGGTAGCACGCCACCTCGATGTGCAGCCGCTTGCCAGCCGGCTCGGTGCGAATGAACTCGATCAGCTCGCTCGCATACTTGAACTCGCCGAACGAGCCGTGGCCGGACGGCAGGTCGCCGCGCAGTGCGACGATGCGCGTGATGCCCGCCTGCTCGAACTGCGCAAGCTGCGCGCGCACGCTCTGCCGGCTCGCTCCGATGCAGGAGAAATGAGGCGCGGCCGCATGGCCGTCGGCCAGGATCGCCTGCACCGTCTGCATCGTTCCATCCTGGGTCGATCCGCCCGCACCGTAGGTCACTGAGAAAAACTCCGGCGCGAGCGCGTACAGTTCGCGCCGCACTGCCCCAAGTTTTTCGACGCCCTCGGGGGTCTTGGGTGGAAAAAACTCGAAGCTGATCGGCAATGCCGTGGACGCTGAACTCATGGCTTCCTCACAAAAACAAAGAACTCGCGATTGCCGTCCGCGCCCCGGATCGGCGAATCAAACCAGCCCGACACAGCCAACCCGAGCGCCTCGCAGGCGGCACGGATTCGCTGTTCGACGACCGGCAACAAGGAGGCATCACGCACGATACCGCCTTTTCCAATCTGGCCCGGTTGCAGCTCGAACTGCGGCTTGACCAACATCAGCAGCGCCCCGCCCGCTGCGACGAGCGGCGCCAGCGCGGGCAGCACCAGCGTGAGCGAGATGAACGACAGGTCGCCGGTGACCAGATCAAACTCGGCCACAGCGGTTGGCTCAGACGATTTTTCCGAGTCAAAATGACCCTTATCGCTCGTCCATTGGACCTGACTAGCTATCAATTCAGTAGTTTTCAGATACCGCGCATTGATCCCTTCGAGGCCGATCACGCGCGGATTGGCGGCAAGCCGTGGATGCAACTGGCCGTGACCAACGTCGACGCCGATCACCTTCGCCGCGCCTTTGCAGAGCAGGCAATCGGTGAAGCCGCCGGTCGATTGACCGACGTCCAGGCACGTCATGCCGCGCACGTCGAGTCCCGTTTGTGCAAGCGCCCCTTCGAGCTTCAGCCCGCCGCGCGAAACGTAGCGCGCCTCGGCTTCGTCGAGCAGCCGCAACCCGGCATTGGCCGCCAGCTCGTGGCCGTTCTTGGCGACGCGGCGCCACTGCCCATCGGCATCCGCGAACTCGACGCCGGCCGCGATCAATCGCTGCGCCTGCGCACGCGAGACGGCCAAGCCCCGTTCCACCAGCAATTGATCCGCACGCATCGACTACTCAAGCGCAAACGGCGCGTAGCGAGCGGCTGTCAGGCAAGGCGCGGGTGTCAGGCCACCGGAGCGACCTTGAGGGTCGTGAGGATGATCTGATCGGGACCCGCAACGCCGCATGACAGTCGCTAGAGGAGCGCCCTTCAGTAGCGGTAGTTGTCGGCCTTGTACGGACCCATCTTCGACACGCCGAGGTAGGCCGCCTGGGAGTCGGTCAGCTCGGTCAAATGCGCATTCACCTTCTTCAGATGCAGCCGCGCGACCTTTTCGTCGAGGTGCTTGGGCAACACGTAAACCTTGCCGACCTCGTACTGGTCGCGCTTGGTGAACAGTTCGATCTGCGCGATGGTCTGGTTCGCGAATGACGACGACATCACGAAGCTCGGGTGCCCGGTTCCGCAGCCCAGATTCACCAAGCGCCCCTTGGCCAAAAGAATGATCTTCTTGCCGTC
>JBDTRV010000033.1:0-10671 GCA_039931475.1 Burkholderiales bacterium
CCGGTTGAAGCGGGCGCCATCGCTTTTCATGACCTGTCCATAGTTGCGCGGCAGCGCATCCAGCAGAAAAAATCCGAACATGCCCCCTTCGCAATCGGCGCTGAAGGGCACGCCTTCCGCGCACGCGGCTTCCTCGAGGCCAGACACTAGCGAACGGGTTCGCGCCGACAAAGCTTCATAAAATCCCGGTTTGGCGATCTCGCGCAGCGTGGCCAGCCCGCAGGCCGTCGCAATCGGGTTGCCCGACAACGTGCCGGCCTGATACACCGGCCCGATCGGTGCCATCTGCTCCATGATCCGGCGCGGCCCGCCGAACGCAGCGAGTGGCATGCCGCCGCCGATCACTTTGCCCAGCACCGTGATGTCGGGTACGAATCCGGGAATATCCCTTGCATAGACGCCTTGCGCGCTGCCCAGGCCGACGCGAAGGCCGGTCATCACTTCGTCGAACAGCAACAGCGCGCCATGTTTGGTGCATAGCTCGCGGCACCGGCGCATGAACGGAACCGTTGCGCGCACAAAGTTCATGTTGCCGGCGATCGGTTCGATGATCAAGCCGGCGATACCGTTGCCGTGCTGCGCGAAAGCCTGCTCCAATTGCTCGACATTGTTGTATTCGAGCACCAGCGTGTGCTGCACCACTTCCGGCGGCACACCGGCAGACGTCGGATTGCCGAACGTTGCCAGACCCGAGCCGGCCTTGACCAGCAATGCGTCAGCATGGCCGTGGTAGCAGCCTTCGAACTTGATCAGTTTGCTGCGCCCGGTCGCGCCGCGGGCCAAGCGGATCGCGCTCATGCCGGCCTCGGTGCCCGAGCTGACCAGCCGCACCATCTCCATGCTCGGCACCAGTTCGATAAGCGTTTCGGCCAGTTCGACTTCGCGCTCGGTCGGCGCGCCGAACGAAAAACCGTCCCGCGCCGCGCGCTCGACCGCGTCGAGCACCGCCGGATGGCCGTGGCCCAGGATCATCGGACCCCAGGAACCGATGTAATCCACATAGCGCTTGCCTTCGACGTCCCAGAAGTAAGCGCCCTTTGCGCGTTCGACGAAGCGCGGCGTGCCGCCGACGGCCTTGAACGCACGCACCGGTGAATTCACGCCGCCAGGGATGACGCGCTGGGCGCGCTCGAACAGTTGCTCGTTGCTCTTCATATGTAGATGTGCGCGGGCAATGCCCTAATGCTTGGTGTCATGCGGTGGTAATCCCATGGCTTTTACGAGCGCTTGCGGATCGTCAGGCGTTTCATCTTCTGCGTCGTCGCTTTCGGGCTGAGCCCAGAACAGCCGGTCCGGAAGGATCGCCCCCATGCCGGGGCTGAACCCGCCCGAGAGGCTGCGATCAAGATAGTGCAGCGCTTCGCTCACGGCGGCGGCGAGATCGCTACCGCTTGCGACCAGCGCCGCCAGTGCGCCGGACACCGTGTCGCCGGCGCCGGCGAAAACGCCGTCGAACAGCTCGAACTTCTCGCCGCCGAGCACCGCTTCGGGCGAAGCCAGCACGTTGTCCACGAACTGTTCGGGCAGCACGATGCCGGTGACGAGGGTATAGGGCACACCGAGTTCGGACGCGGCCCTGGCGATGTCGCGCGCGGTCGGCGGCCGGTCGCTGCCCCAGTCCGGAAGCAGCCAGCGCCACAAGGTGCTGTGGTTGCCGACCAACACCGTGGTCTGGGGCAACAACAGTTCGCGAAACGCATCGTGATATAGCTCGATCTGGGTTTCGTCCCACCAGGACAGATTCGGCATGTAGGCGATCACCGGCACTTGGTTGTAGTCGCCCGTGATCGACGCGATGGCGCTCAGGTTTTCCAGCGAGCCGGCGAAGCCAACCTTGATCACCTGCACCGGAATGTCTTCGAGCACCGCGCGCGCCTGTTCGGCCACGGCATCGTCGTCGAACGCAACGTGATCGAAAATCTGGGCGCTGTCGCGCATGTAGGCGCCGGTGACGATCGGCAGCGCGTGCGCACCGACCGACGCGATCGCGGTGATGTCGGCGGCAAGACCGCCGCCGCCGGACGGGTCGTTCGCATTGAACACCATCACGCAAGCCGGGCGCTCATCGGCCTCGCCGTCTTTCGGTTGTGGCGCCGCAACTTCAATAGCGCTCATCGTGTGCCAAAGTAGGCATCGCGCAACATAGGCTGAGCCTAAAAAGCGACATCGACCAATACAATCGTTTCATTCTATTCGAGACCACTTTGCGCAGTGACTACTGAAACAAAAACCTGGATGTGCCTGATTTGTGGATGGATCTACGACGAGGCCGCTGGCGCCCCCGATCATGGGATCGCGCCGGGGACGCTTTGGGCGGACGTTCCGATGAACTGGACCTGTCCGGAGTGCGGTGCGCGTAAGGAAGATTTCGAAATGATCCAGATCTGACGCTGGAATTCCTGTCAACAACGGTATTTGATTTTTGGCGAGAGTCGTTTTTTCGAGGAGCGACAAAAAAATGAGCACAAGCGAATCCACATTCAAGGTCCTGGTGGTGGACGACAGTAACACCATCCGGCGCAGTGCCGAGATCTTTCTCGGCAAGGGCGGCCATGAAGTGCTGCTGGCCGAGGACGGATTCGATGCTCTGGCCAAAGTCAACGACTGGCAGCCCGATCTGATTTTCTGCGACATCCTGATGCCGCGCCTCGATGGCTATCAGACCTGCGCGATCATCAAGCGCAACGAGCGTTTCGCGGCCACGCCCGTGATCATGCTGTCGTCTAAGGACGGCGTGTTCGACCGCGCCCGCGGGCGCATGGTCGGCTGCCAAGAATACCTGACCAAACCCTTCACCAAAGACCAACTGCTCGAGGCCGTGCAGCAGTTCGGCACGATCGCCCAAGGAGCGACGACATGACGATTCGCAACGTCCTCATCGTGGACGATTCAAAGACCGAGCTGATGCACCTGACCAGCCTGCTGCAGCAAAACGGCATGCAGGTGCGGACCGCGCAAAGCGCGGAGGAAGCATTTCGCCAACTGGCGGAGCAAAAGCCCGATCTGATCTTGATGGATGTCGTCATGCCCGGCAAGAACGGCTTCCAGTTGACCCGTGCCATCACTCGCGAGCCAGACTACGCCGACGTTCCGATCATCATGTGCACCAGCAAGAGCGAAGAAACCGATCGCGTCTGGGGGCTGCGTCAAGGTGCGCGTGACTACATCACCAAGCCGGTGGACGCGGCCGTGCTGCGCGCCAAGATCGCGGCGCTGAACTAGCCAAGCGCTGTTAAACCATCATGGCAAATCGCGCAGCATTGCGGGAGCTGCAGCAGCGCCTGGCCAGCCGCCTGCAGGCCGCGCGCGGGCAGGAGCAGTCGGTTTCATGGCTGGCCGTCGTCGCGGGCGGCAGCCGCTATCTGTTTCCGCTCACGCAGGCGGATGAAATTTTTCCTTCGACGCAGGTTCAACCAGTGCCGTATGCGCAGCCGTGGTTCATCGGCGTCGCAAACCTGCGCGGCGGATTGTTCGGCGTGGTCGATCTCGCGCACTTCGTCGGCGGCAAGGCCAAGGCGCCTGCGGCGCCGGGCACTCCGAGCGAAGGCAGCTTCGTCACGCTCAATGCCGCGCTCGAAGTCAACTGCGCGATCCTGATCGAGCAACTGGCTGGCTTGCGCGGCGTCGAATCGTTCAAGGCGTCGCACGAGGCGCCGGCGGGGTCTCCTGAGTTTTTTGGCCATCTCTATGTCGATGCGGATGGCGTTCGCTGGCAGGAATTGAATCTGCAGTTGTTGTCCCAGTCGCCCAGCTTTCTGGGCATCGGCGTCTGAAATTTTTATTTAGGTGTTGTCATGTACGTAGTTGATAATTTCGGCAGACTTCTTGGCGGCAAGAAGTTTCCGGCGCATGGCGCTGACCGCAATTCGGCGTTTACCGACTCGCTCGCGCCGAAGCGTTCGAGCAGCCGCGATTCGGCCGAGCATCCCGATGCCGCGACCGTCATGGATCCGCCCACCGTAATCCAGGACTACCCCGGCAACACCGTTCAGCCCGATCCGTCCGAAGGCGCGGTCGAAACCGATGCGGTGACCCTGCCGGTCCTCGGCACCCGGCCGGCCGGCGCGCATCAGCGCACCCTCGGCACGGTTCTGGCCGTGTCACTCGTCGCCCTCGCCGCAGTGGCGGGTCTTTCGCTCAGGGACAGCAATCAGGCGGCGCAGCAACTGTCGGCCACTGGCAATGCGCAGATGCAGTCGCAGCGGTTGGCCAAATCGGCCTCGCAGGCGATGGTGGGCAACATCAAGGCATTCCCCGAGGTCAAGGAAAGCGGTGACTTTCTCGTGCGCAACGTCAAAGGCTTGAAGCAAGGAGACGCGGCCATGGGGCTGTCGGCGCTGGGCGCAGCGTATCAGCAACAAATGTCCAAGGTCGTTCCGCTGGCGGAGCGGGCTGAACGCAATGCCGAAACCATCCTTGCGCAGCAAGGGCCGCTGACCAAGATGAGCGAGTCACTGCGCAGTGTCAACTCCGGCATGGCGGAACTGCTCGAGTTGGCCGATGCGGTCTACAGCGCGAAAATCCAGCAACAGGCCTCGGCGGCTGAGCTCGGCGCCGCCAGTCAGCTTCAGATGCTGACCCAGCGCATCGGCAAGTCGGCCAACGAATTTCAGAGCACCGAAGGCGTGAACCCGGAAGCGGTGTTCTTGCTCGGCAAGGATCTGACGGCATTCAAGACCTTGGCCGAAGGCTTGCTTTCCGGCAACTCGGAGCTGCGCCTGAATTCGGCCCGCGATGCTTCGGCGCGCGAAGCGCTGACGGCGTTGCTCAAGCTGTTCAAGGAATCGGAAATCAAGGCGCGCCAGGTGTTGGCGGATCTGCCGGGTCTTCTGTCCGCGCGCGAAGCGCAAAACGCGATCGTTGCCGACAGCGACGCGCTGCGCACCGGGCTTGAGGAAGTGCAGACGCAGCTCGCATCACGCACCGGCATGGAACCGTCCCGTTTGCTGATGATGGGCGCCGCCGCCCTGCTGGCGCTGCTGTGCGCCGCGGGCATGGTTCGCATTCAATTGCTGGACAGCCGCCAGCGTCAGGCCGGCGCGGAGCGCCGCCTGGCGGAAGCGGGGCAACTGGAACACGAAGCCAAACGGGTCAACGACGCCAACCAAGCTGCGATCTTGCGCCTCATGAACGAATTGCAAACCGTGGCCGAGGGCGACCTCACGCAAGAGGCCACGGTGACGGAAGACATCACCGGCGCGATTGCCGACTCGGTGAACTACACCGTCGAGGAACTGCGGATTCTGGTGGGCAACGTGCAGAAAACGGCAACCCGAGTGGCGCATACCACCGCGCAGGTGGACAGCACGTCGACCGAACTGCTCTCCGCGTCGACCCAGCAATTACGCGAGATTCGAGACACCGGCCAGTCGGTGCTCGACATGGCGGCCCGTATTAACGACGTGTCCACGCAGGCGCAAGAATCGGCCGCCGTGGCGCGCCAGTCGCTGGAAGCGGCCGACTCGGGCCTAAAAGCCGTGCAGAACGCCATCGGCGGCATGAACGCGATTCGTGACCAGATTCAGGACACCTCCAAGCGGATCAAGCGCCTGGGCGAATCATCGCAGGAAATTGGCGAAATCACCGACCTGATCTCTGACATTACCGAGCAGACCAACGTGCTCGCATTGAACGCCGCCATTCAGGCCGCATCGGCCGGTGAGGCGGGTCGTGGCTTCTCGGTGGTCGCGGAAGAGGTGCAGCGGCTGGCCGAACGATCGGCCGACGCGACAAGCCAGATCTCGGCGCTGGTCAAGGCGATTCAGACCGACACGCAAGACGCTGTGGCCGCCATGGAGCGTTCCACCCAAGGCGTGGTCGAAGGAGCACGACTGTCGGACAGCGCCGGAACCGCCCTGACCGAAATCGACCGCGTGTCGCGCCGTCTGGCGCAACTGATCGGCGACATTTCCAGCTCCGCCTCCCATGAAGCGGGACTTGCCAACGTCGCGGCCGGCAATATCGAGCGCATCTTCGTCGTGACCGAGCAGACCGGGGACGGCACTCGTTCGACCGCGCAGCAGGTACGTGAACTGTCGCGCATGGCCGAGGAACTGCGCCAGTCGGTTTCGCGCTTCAAGATTGCCTGATCGGCAACGCCAGCCGACTTTAGATTCAGCCATTTTCTCGTCCAAGCAAAAACTGGATATTTCGATGCAACTCCCCCACGATGCTCTTATTGCCGACCCGGCGCGTGCCGCTGGCGATCTCGGCCCGCTGGCCTGGGTCCTTGAGGAACTGCGCAAGGTGCTTGGTGGCACCGGCAAAACGCTGCGCCGCTTCGCGCGTGAAACCGAGATGGCGCGCGCCGACGGCGTTGTCCCGCCGGCCGTCACCCTCTTGTCGACTTTGCCGCAGCAGCTATACCAATCGGCCGCTGCGCTTGAAATGGTCGACCAGAGCAGCGCCGCGGTGCTGCTGCGTGCTCTGGAATCGACCGTCAACGCGTTCCTGCGCCGCCCCGATCTTTGCACCGAGAACGCGGCCGCGATCGTTGAGCGCGCTGGCACCGCATTGATCGAATATCTGGAGACCGTGCTGGCGCACAAGCCCGTGTCCGCGGTTTCCCTGTTTCCGCAATACCGGGACGTGGCCGAACTGGCGGAAGGAGACAAGGTCCACCCGGCCGACCTGTGGACGATGCAATGGCGCTGGGCCGAGCCGCGAATCAAGCCGCTGGAAGCCCCGCTCGCCTACGACACCGCGACCCGCTCGCGGTTGGATCAGGCGGTGCTCAGGATCGTCAAGGGCGCGGACCCGGCGGCGGCACGCGACGTCGTGAGCGTCAGCCTGGGCCTCGCGGCCGGCCAAGGCTCGCGGCGCCCCTCGATTTTCTGGCGGATCAGCGCCGCTTTTTTCGAGGCACTTTCCCTCGGTCTGGTGCCCTCCGACTTATACGTCAAGCGCCTGGCGTCACGCATCCTGATGCAGTTCAGCTCGCTCGCCCGGGGCGATGAGGACGTGCCAGCGGTGCTGGTGCGCGATCTGCTTTTCTACTGTGCCCATGCGCGTCGCGACGGGACTCCGGCTCCGGTGCTCGGCGCCGTCCGCGAGGCGTTCGAGTTGGGCGGCGTTCTGCCCGTGGACTACGAAATCCGCCGCTTCGGCCGGTTCGATCCCACGCATCTCGCGCAAGCGCGCCGCCGCATTCATTCGGCCGCCGAGTCGTGGTCGCAGGTAGCCGGTGGCGATATCGCCAAGATGCGCCTTGCCAGCGAGCATTTCCGCCTGTTGTCCGAAGCCATGCTGCAGTTGCAGCCCGAAAGCATCGATCTCGCGCACGCACTGCAAACCGCGGGTGGCGACGCGCTGCGATCGGGACGTGCTCCAAGCCCGGCGCTTGCGATGGAAGTCGCCACCTCGGTGCTCTATCTGCAAGCCGCCTACGACGACCTGGATCAGGACGACGAACGCCTGACCGAGCGCGTCGCGCGCATGGCCGGCCGGCTCGAGCAAGTACGCGCCGGCGGCCAGCCGGAGCCGCTCGAACCCTGGATGGAGGAGCTGTACCGCCGCGTCTCCGACCGCCAGACGATGGGCAGCGTCGTCGAGGAGTTGCGCGTCGGCCTGGCGTCGGTCGAGAAGTCGCTTGATCAATTTTTCCGCGACACTAGCGACCGTGGCCTGCTCGGTGGCGTTTCGTCGCAGCTCTCGCAAATGCGCGGCGTGCTGTCGGTGCTGGGCCTGAATCAGGCGTCGCACGCGGTCATGCGCATGAGGGATTCGGTCGACCGCTTCATTTCGGAAGATCAACGCGCGCTCGACGACACTGATTCGACTTTTCAAAAGCTCGGCAACAGCCTGGGCGCCTTGGGTTTTCTGGTGGACATGTTGAGCTACCAGCCAGCGTTGGCCAAGAAGATGTTCGTCTATGACGAGGAAGCCGGCGAATTGCGTCCGGTCATGGGTCGCACCGCCCCGGAGCTGCCTTCAATGCCCGCGCCCTCGCAAGCCGAGACGCCGGCCCTGACCGATTTCGCTTTCAATCCCGAATCCGCTGTTCTCGATGCATGGACCGTGCCGCCGGAATCGGTGGAGGAAACCCACGAATTCGAGCCAGTGGAGGCGGCTGTCCCGAACGAGCTGTTCGAGTTGGTCGAGCCGGTCGAGATGATTTCCGCCGCACCGGCCGTTGCTCCCGCGACGGCCGCCGAGCCAGAAGTGGTCGATATCGAGTTGCTCGAGATCTTTCTCGAGGAAGCGCGCGAAGTGGTCACGAACGGTTTGGTCTCGATCGAGGCGCTTGCGGCGAGTCCCGCCGATTCGGGCCAACAAACCGCGCTGCGGCGTGCGTTCCATACGCTCAAGGGCAGTTCGCGCATGGTTGGCCTGGTGTCGTTCGGTGAAGCGGCCTGGTCGATGGAGCAATTGCACAACGCATGGCTGGCTGACCAAAAGACCGCCGACCGCCAGATTCTCCAGCTTTCGCGCTCGGCGATGCAGTCGTTCGGCCTCTGGGTCGATGCTATTGAGCAAGGAGCCAAAGCGCCCTTTACCGCCGACGCTTTCCGCGTCGCGGCCGACGCGCTGCGCCTCGAAAACCGGCTGGTGGAAATCGACGCCACGCAGGCGCCGCAAGAAGAGCTGCAAGAAGTGCCGCCTGAAGTGGCCTTCCCGGAACTGCTCCAGGCGGAGCAAGAAGTCGAAGCGCGGGCAGCCGTCGTCCAAGACGAATCCGCAGCCGCGCCAGCGATCGGCGAACAGGCCACCGAAACCGAACAGATGCCGCTTGGCGCCATGGGCGGGCAGGGCGTGGACCTGGCGCTCGACTGGTTCGAACCGGCTGCCCCCGAACCGGAAGCGGTGCTGCCCGAAGATGTGCTGCCTGAAGAAGTTCTGTCCGAAGGCGCCAGCCAACAACTGGAAAACGAGGCGCAAGCGTTCGAGCGGGAATTCGCCGCCGAGGCCCATTCCGCTTCGGCGGAAGAGGCGTTCAAGATCATCGGCGATCTGAGAGTCGGCATCCCGCTGTATCAGGTATATCTGAGCGAAGCGGACGTCTGGTCGCGGCGGCTTTCGACCGACGTGTCGGAGTGGGCGCTGAACACGGCGCAGCCGTTGCCGGAATCAGCGATCGCGATGGCGCATTCGCTTGCCGGTATTTCCGCCACGGTTGGCTTCATGGGACTGTCGATGCTGGCACGCACGCTCGAACGCGCGCTCGGCCATGTGCAAACGCTCGCCAGCGGGGCGCCCGAGCAAGCCCAGGCGTTCATGGACGCATCCCGCGACGTGGATCACCTGCTGCGACAGTTCGCGGCTGGTTTCCTCAAGGAGCCGGATCCGCGAGTGCTGCAAGCGCTGGACGTCGTGCTGAATACCGAAGGCCAGTCGGTGCTCGCGCTGCTGGATCTGCGCGAAGAGCAAGCCAGGTCCGAGCGAGACGACATCGACGACGTCGAAACGATCGCGCCCGAATCTTTGTTGCCGGAGCAGTCCGAGCCTCACGACGAGATGGCCGAAGGCGCCGAGCCGCAACCGTTGGAAGCGATGTTCGAGGGCGAGGAAGAGGTCATCGAGGAACGTGCTGGCGCCGACGAACCTTTAACGGTCGAACCCTCGAACATCTTCGAGCCGGCGCGCACCGTTCTGGCCGAGACGCCGATCCACAAGGCGCACAACCTCGACGACGACATCGACGCGATGGACGCGCTCGATCCGGACTTGTTCCCGCTCTTCGACGAGGAAGCGGCCGAACTGTTGCCCAAACTCTCGGCCGCGCTGCGCCAGTGGGTGTGGCAGCCGGAAGACGAGGCCGCGCGCGCCGAAAGTCTGCGCGTGCTGCATACGGTCAAGGGCAGCGCCCGGTTGGCTGGTGCGATGCGTGTTGGGGAAATGGCCCACCGCATCTAGTCCGACATCGCCATCCATGCGGGCGAAACGCCGTCCTCGGTCCAGATCGAGCCGTTGCTCGGCCGGTTGGACGCGCTGCACGCGCGGCTCGACGAGTTGCGCAATGCACCCGCGCCGGTCCAGGTTACTCACGAAGCGTCGACCGAGGAGCAGGCTCGGCCGACGGAACTGTCGGCTGCCGCCGAGGAGGTAAGTCCGGCGGCGGTCATGGCCCCGGTCGCGATCAGCCAGGCTGCGCGCGTGGGCGCCCAGTCGGTGCGGGTCCGCTCGCAGGTGCTGGACCGACTGGTGAACCAGGCCGGCGAGATCATGATGTCGCGCTCGCGGCTGGAAACCCGGATCGCGCAGTTACGCGATTCAATGTCCGACCTGAACGACAACCTAGATCGCTTGCGCCAGCAACTGCGCGACGTCGAACTGCAGGCCGAGACGCAGATGCAATCGCGCCTGGCGTTGTCGAAAGAGTCCGGCGCGACGTTCGATCCGCTCGAGTTCGACCGTTTCACGCGGGTGCAGGAACTGACACGCATGATGGCCGAGTCGGTCAACGACGTGGCCACCGTGCAGCGCAGCGTGCAGCGTTCGGTTGAAGGCGCCGAGGACGATCTGGTCGCGCAAGCACGCCAGTCGCGTGAGTTGCAGCGCGATTTGCTGCGCACGCGCATGGTCGAGTTCGAAGGCATTTCGGAACGCCTCTACGCGGTGGTGCGCCAGGCGTCCAAGGAAGCCGGCAAGCAGGTTCGCCTTGATATCACCGGTGGCACGATCGAGATGGACCGCGGCATGCTGGACCGCCTAACGCCGGCGTTCGAGCACTTG
>JBDTRV010000034.1:0-10661 GCA_039931475.1 Burkholderiales bacterium
CCGCCCAGTGGCTCGAAGCTGCCGCCGAGCAGCGCCACGTCGCTCATGCCGTAGTACAGCGCCATCTCGCCGAGCGAGTCGCCGAGCCAGATGTCGGCCGGCGGGGGTGTTGCGCCCTGCCCGCTCCATTCGCTGCGCCGTGCCACGCTGAAGCCCTGCCGTGCGATCAACTGCGCCACCTGGTCGAAGCGTTGCGGATGGCGCGGCACGATCAGCCACTGAATATTGCTTACTACAATATTGATAGCTGAAAATCCATTACTGACGAGCGGTGAAGGCCATTTTTGCTTCAAATATTGCACCAACAGCAGCTCTTCGCCCTCGCGCGAGCTCGCGAACATCACGATTGGCCGATCGCTCGCGGCGCGCACCGCCCGGCCGGCGGCAAGCTGCTGTGGGCTCGGCTCGGCGTCGAACTTCAGGTTGCCGAACACTCCGGCGACCGGCGCGCCCAGGCGCCTCAGCCGGTCGGCATCGGCCTCGGTCTGGGCCCAGACCGCTGCCAGCGAGCGGTAGGCCGGCCGCGCGAGCCAGGCGAATGGTTCGGTCCGGCGAAACGACTTCTCCGACATTCGCGCGTTCGCGAGCACCAGCGGGATGCCGGCGCGCTCGCAGGCAGCACACAGGTTCGGCCAGATTTCCGTTTCCATCAAGACGCCGATGCGCGGTTTGAAATGCTCGAGGAAGCGCTGCGCCGCGCCGGGCGTGTCCCAGGGCTGCCACACCTGCAGGTCACCGGGCGCGAGCAACCGCTCGGCCTCGGCGCGCCCGGTCGCGGTGCCGCTGGTGAGCAACAGCCGCATGCCGGGCAAACGCTCGCGCAACCGGGCAATCAGCGCGACTGCGGCGCGGGTCTCACCGAGCGACACCGCGTGCAGCCAGACGTAGCCCGGCCCCGGTGGCGCGAAAGCGTAGTGGCCAAAGCGCTGTTCGACCGCCTCGCCGTAGCCTGGCTCGGCCCGCGCGCGGCGCGCGAGCTTCAACCGAAGAAGAGGCCGCACCAGCCACATCACCGCCGAGTAAGCCGCCCGGGTGGCGCGCTCCATCGCCGCTATTGCCCGGGAGCGGCTGAGGCGGCGGCGGCATCGGCGCTCGTCCCCGCGGCAACACGAGTGTCGGCAGCGACCGAAAGCCATGCCGACCACACCTGATCCAGGCTCGGCGTCGGCCGCGCGAACACCGCTTTCTGCCGGCTTGAGGGCGGTGGCCCGGTGCGCCAGGCGGTGTCGAAGTTGTAGATCTGCACGTGCGGCAGATCGAGCGCGACCGCGATATGGGACAGGCCGCTGTCCACGCCGATCACGCCGAAGCAGGCGGCGAGCGAGTCGGTCAACGCATCAAGCGTCATGCGCGGCCAAACCTCCGCATCGGCAACGCCGGCTGCGATCTGACCGCATCGCGCTTGTTCGGCGGCATTGCCGTGCGGCAACGCGATCCGGAATCCGGCGCGATTGAGTTCTTTGCCAAGTGCGATCCAGCGATCGATCGGCCATTCCTTGTCGGCCCGCGACGTTCCGTGCACGAAGGCCACGCGCGGTGGCCCTGGCTGCAGTTCGGCCCGATCGGCTTTCAGACCGAACGACATGGCTTCGGGCAATTCATAGCCCAGCGCCTTCGCGCAAAGCACGCGCGAGCGATCGACTGCGTGGATGTGCCGCGCGACCCGCACCGCCACGTCGGCTACCCAGCGCGTCGGCGCTTCATAGCCTGAGCCCTTGGTCCGGTTGGCGAGCGCATAGCGCTTGCCGTCACCGACGCCTGGGGCCACCCGGGCCAGCCGCGCGATCAGCGCCGATTTGGTCAGGCCCTGCAGGTCGATGACAGCTTCGTAAGCCTGCAGGTCCAAGTCCGCGCGGAAACCCGCCCATTGCTCCCGCGTGCTCGCCGAGAACGGCGACTTGCTCCAGCGCCGGATCTCGCACGGGATCACTCGCCCCACCCCATTGCAGCGAACGACCAGCGGCGCGAAAGCGCGTTCGACGACCCAGTCGATCTGCGCATGCGGCAACGCCGCGCGCATATCCTGCACCGCTGGCATCGAATGGACCACGTCACCGAGCGACGACAGCTTGACGATCAGGATGCGCATCGGGAGCCATCGATACGGAAACGCCGGTTCTTCTTGCCGACGTTCGGTGCGGGGCCGAGCAAACGATCTTCGCGCCGCTCGCGCGCCAGCGCCCTCAATGCGCGGCCGCGCCGATCCGCGCATCGGGCTTCACCGTGCGCAGCAGCGTGAGCATCTCCGCCTCGATGCGCTCGAGCGCGCCTTGAGTGTGCCCCTCAAAGCGCAACACCAGCACCGGCGTGGTGTTGGACGCGCGGATCAGGCCGAAGCCGTCGGGCCAGTCGACTCTCAGGCCATCGATCGTGCTGACCTTGGCCGGCGCGGCGAAGCCAGCGCGCTTGACAAGGCGCTCGACCAGCGCATGCGGCTCGCCTTCGTCGCACGCGACGTTGAGTTCTGGCGTCGAAAAGCTGGTCGGCAAGGCATCGAGCACCGCTCCCGCATCGGGCGAGCGGGAGAGGATTTCGAGCAGGCGGCAGCCGGCGTAGGTGCCGTCGTCGAAGCCGAACCAGCGTTCCTTGAAGAAGATGTGGCCGCTCATCTCGCCGCCCAGCGGCGAGTCGACTTCGCGCATCTTCGCCTTGATCAGCGAGTGGCCGGTCTTGTACATCAGCGCTTTGCCACCGGCTTTCTCGATGGCGGGCGCGAGCCGCTGCGAACACTTGACGTCGAACACGATCGTGCCGCCCGATGTGCGCGACAAGACGTCTTCGGCGAACAGCATCATCTGCCGGTCCGGGTAAATGTTGTTGCCACCGCGCGTGACGATGCCCAGCCGATCGCCGTCACCGTCAAACGCAAGACCCAGTTCGGCGCCGCTCTCCTTCAGCTTCGCGATCAGGTCGACGAGGTTCTCTGGCTTGCTCGGGTCCGGGTGGTGGTTTGGAAAATTCCCGTCGACCTCGCTGAACAGTTCGATCACCTCGCAGCCGAGCGCGCGGAAAATTTCGGGTGCCGACGCGCCGGCCACGCCGTTGCCGCAGTCGACCACGACTTTCATCGGACGGGCGAGCCTGACGTCGGACACGATGCGGTCTCGGTAGGCTCGCAAAACGTCGGTCTGCCGCACGCTGCCGCCGGCCGCCATGGTCCACTCTTCCGATTCCATCAGCTTCTTCAGCGCCTGAATTTCCTCACCATGGATCGCCTTGCTCGCCAGCACCATCTTGAATCCGTTGTAATCCTTCGGGTTGTGGCTGCCGGTGATCTGGATGCCGCTGGTGCACAACGTGCTGGCCGCGAAATAGAGCATGGGTGTGGTGGCAAGGCCAATGTCGATGACTTCCACGCCTGCGGCTTGAAGGCCCGCGATCAGCGCGGCGCTCAAGGCCGGGCCGCTCAACCTGCCGTCGCGGCCCACCGCCACGGCTTTCTCGCCTTGAGCCCGCGCGATGCTGCCGAATGCCTTGCCCAAAGCCGTGGCCACGCGCTCATCCAGGCTGGTGGGCACCACGCCCCGGATGTCGTAGACCTTGA
This sequence comes from Burkholderiales bacterium, assembly GCA_039931475.1. Classification (GTDB taxonomy): domain Bacteria; phylum Pseudomonadota; class Gammaproteobacteria; order Burkholderiales; family Burkholderiaceae_C; genus JBBPYC01. The sequence continues at coordinate 3,545 of JBDTRV010000034.1, forward strand.
AGATGGAGGCGGAAACCTGCATGACGCCGTTCTTTCTGATTGATGCATTTGTGACCAGTGCATTTTATGGGGGTGCCAGCGGCCGCAGGCTTCGAGCGTCGATGCGCAAGGCGTGCTGGCAAGCAGCGCACGTCATGCAGGCCTCGCCCTGCCGTTAACATGAACGGTTTGCGGGAATATCCTTGCACCTCATTTCAATCGGATCAATGCAACCGTTCGGAGGCAGCCGCACTTTTGCCGCTACGAACTCCTTTTCCACCCCAAAGGGGTGCAAGGTTTGACCAGTGCCAAACTGAACCTGGCGCTCCAGGGCGGCGGCGCGCACGGCGCGTTCACCTGGGGCGTGCTCGACGGCCTGCTGCAAGACGATAGCGTCGAATTCGAAGGCTTGAGCGGCAGCAGCGCCGGGGCACTCAATGCGGTGCTGTTCGCCGAAGGCTGGCGCAAGGGCGGCCGGGAAGGTGCACGCCGCGCGTTGGACGAATTCTGGGCCGAACTCGGGCACCAGGTGCCGTTCGAGTTTTTTGTGACCGGCGAGGGCGAGACGATCGCCCTGTCTCCGGCCAGCCGTCTGATGATGAAGTGGGCGCGCCAGTTCTCACCCGAGCAGATGAACCCGAGCGGCCGCAATCCTCTGCGCGATCTGCTGCTCGAGCACATCGATTTCGCGGCACTGGCCCGGGCCTCGCCGTTCAAGCTTTTCGTCGGCGCCACGCAGGCCGCCACCGGCAAGCTGCGCGTTTTTCGCGAGCGCGAGATGAGCGTGGACGTATTGCTCGCCACCTCCTGCCTGCCGCAGTTGCACCGTGCCGTGACGATCGAAGGCGAGAGCTACTGGGACGGCGGGTTTTCCGCCAATCCGCCGGTGTTTCCGCTGTTCTACGACTGCGATTGCGCCGACGTGCTGCTGGTTCTACTCAGTCCGCTGCGGCACCAGCGTGCGCCGAAGAGCGCGCATGAAATCGAGCAGCGCGCGCTGGAGCTGAGCTTCAGCGCCAACTTCATGCGCGAGATGCGCGTGTTCATGGACACCACGGCGATGGCGCGTTCGTCCTGGTTGCCGCTGGGCAGCTTGGAGCGGCGCCTGCGCAAGCAGCGCTTTCACATGATCCATCCCCAGGACCAGGCCATCATGCAGCGCACCGAAACCAAGCTGATCGCCCATGCGCCTTTTCTCGCGTTTCTGCGTGCGCGGGGGTTGCTCGCGGCACAGGGATGGCTCAAGCAGCATTTGCCGGCGGTGGGGCAGCAATCCAGCGTGAACTTGAATGACTGGTTCGGTTGACGGATCACGGCAACGGACAACGGTATGGACTGCCGCAGCTGCCGTCACTGCGGCGACCGGCTATCGCCCGGGTTAGCCCCTGCTCCGCATCCGCGCCGCTTCGGGTGTTGCATTCGCCAACTCCGGCTGCAGCAGCAGCCGTTCCGGCGTCGAGTAGCAAAGAAAGCGCCGATTGGTGGCGCGCCCGATCGCGCACAGGCCCAGGCGTTCGGCAATCTCGTGGCCCATCTGCGTGATGCCGCTGCGCGACACGACAATTGGCACATTCATCTGCGCCGATTTGATGATCATTTCACTCGTGAGGCGGCCGGTCGTGTAGAACACCTTATCAAAGGCTTCCATCGCGGCGAGGTCCTGCAGCCACATCCAGCCGGCGATGGTGTCGATCGCGTTGTGGCGACCGACATCCTCGACGAACAGCAGCATCTGCTCGCCGCGAAACAAGGCGCAACCATGCACGGAACCGGCTGATTTGTAGGTGCTTTCCTGTAGCCGGATGGCGTTGACGATCGCGTAAAGCGTGGCCTGATCGATCCGTGCGACGTCCGCCGGCGCGAGCCGGATCGAGTCGATTTCGTCCATCAGCCCACCAAACACGCTGCCCTGCCCGCAGCCCGTCGTGACCACTTTCCTGGCGGTGCGTTCCTCGATCCGCGCGATGCCGGCGCGGGTCTTGACTGCCGCCGCGTCGACCTCCCAGTCGACGGTGATCGAATCGATCTCAGAGACGCTTTGAACCAGCCGCTGGTTGCGCAGGTAGCCGAGCACCAGCCATTCGGGGTGGGCGCCCAACGTCATCAAAGTGACCAACTCGCGGTTGTCGACGTAAACGGTCAGCGGCCGCTCCGCCGGAATCGAGATCGCTTCCCGTTCGCCGCGTTCGTTGACAGCGTCGATGGCGCGAGTCAGAGGCGCGCTCGCGTGCGTCAGCCGAGGGAGGTCGAACGGCACCACGGAGTTTTCAGACAGGGGCACCGCCATTCACCCCTAACCGCCGCAGCAGGTCAATTCCTGGGCGCGGATTCGCTCGAAGGAGCAGCAGGCGATGCCGTCGATGCACGCGCCGGCACGGCTGGAAGCGGAACCGGCGCCGGAACTGGAATCGGAACCGCCTGTGCCTTGGACTTGTCGCCACCAGGCGAAATAGAGAATGTCGAGGCACTCCCGGCCGATGCCGGTGCGGAATTGGTGCCAGAGGCGCCCGCCTCCTTGTCTTTGTCCACCGGATCCTTGCGTTCGGGCGAAACGGGCGGCGCGCTAGCAGTCGCTGGAGTTGAATGGGCGCCGGCGGCTTCCATTTCCTTCTTGGCTCCGGCCTGCGCGGAAACATAGGGTCCCGGGTCCACGCACGCTGGCAGGGGCTGAGCGGGGGCGTCCGTGGCGGACGTGCCCTTGTTCTGCTTGTAGTTCCTTGCCGCGTTGTCCTGCGCCTTGCACAACTTGTACGCACCGACCTTCGAATTCCAGGCGGACTTGGCGGCAGCTTCGGCAGACTTGGCCTTGGCGGCGTCATCAGGTGGTGGCAGCTTTGCCAGCGCCAGGCTGCAGGCCATGAGCGGTACGGCGATCCAGATTCTTCGCATTGGGAAATGGCTCCTATTTGACGCTTCAGTGGCCGACTGTCCGAATCGGAGGGGGTTGCTTATTCGAGACGGAACGCTCCGCCGGAACCTTTCCAGTGCGCACGTCGTCATACCAATAACGGTGGTGCTCCCGCGCCCAGGTTTCGTCGACCCAGCCTTCTCGCATGGCTTTGTAAGCGCCTTCCATTCCCAGCGTGCCAATGTAGATATGCCCGGCGATCGCTGCCATCATGAACACCGTGGCAATTGCATGGACGATATGGGCAATCTGCATCGTGTTGCGTTCATAGATCAGTCCGGGCACCAGTTTGTCGAGCACGAGGCCCGATGCGACGACGATGCCCCCGAGCAACAAAACGATGCCCCAGAACATCAATTTTTCGCCGGCATTGAACCGGTGCGACGGCACTTCCGGCCCGCCGAACATGCCCCCGCCCTTCTTGAGCCAAAGCCAATCCCCGCGCTGTGGAAAGTTGTCCTTGATGAAAGTCAGGATCACGATGATCAGCGAGACGACGAACAACGGGCCGATGAAGTTGTGCACCGTCTTGAGAACGTAGGTCACCGGACCAAACAGAGCTTTGCCGGTCCATGGCTGAATGATGTAACGGCCGAAAATCATCGTCAGGCCCGACACCGCCAAAATCACGAACGCAATCGCATTGGCCCAATGGGCGGACCTCTCGAACGGTGTGAAGCGCTCGATCTTGCGACCGCTGTCATGGCCGTGCGTGCGCATCGGTCCGACCGTGAAATACATGATGGCAATAGCGCCCAAGGCGATTAGTAGCAATGCGCCGCCGTAAGGAATGATCCAGCGATTGCGCACTTCGCGCCAGACTTCCCCGGCCGTCGAGGTGCGTAGGCCGGGAACGCTCATCGACGGCTGGATCAACACCCCGGCTTCAGGCGCCGTCGACTTTGGCAGACTGCTGAAGCCGGATTCGCCCGAGACCACCTTGCGCCAGAACGGCGCGTTGTTCAGGGGCTGGACTTGCGCGCGCTGCGCGTTCGACTGCTCGGCGTAGCCGGCCTCGGTGCTGGCGTCGGGCCGCACTTCGAAGATGTTCTGGCCCTTGATGCCGCCCGGCGCCGTCGCCACAGGGGTTGCGGGGGTCTCGGCCGTTTGGGCAAGCGCGCCGCCAGACAGGGCGAGCGCTACGAGAAGGATAGCTAACAATGACCGCTGCACGTGCGCCTCCTGTCAATTACATTCTCGAATAGTCGTTCTGGCCGCGCTCTGTGCGCACCTTGAGCTGCTCTTGCCAGCTCTTCTTGTCACCCGCAGTCCAGCCGGGCGCCGAATAAGGGTACTTCGTGCCGGCGTACGGCGCGACAGCGTTGGGGTTGGTGCCGAGGGTCTGCGGCTTTTCGGTGCAAGCGGAAAGCGCCAGCGCGGCAGCGGTCAAAAACAGCAGCCGCTTCATTTCTTCACTCCGCTGGCGGCGGCCGCGTCGGGTTGACCGGCCTGCTTGGACGCATACGCGGTCCCCCAGCCCCAGACTTCCGCGCCCTTGCCGCGATTGACGACCCGGGTTCTGAAGATGTCGGCCACCACGTCGCCATCGCCCGCGAGCAACGCCTTGGTGGAGCACATTTCGGCGCACAACGGCAGCTTGCCTTCTGCCAGCCGGTTGCGGCCGTATTTCTCGAACTCGGCCTGGCTTCCGTTTTCTTCCGGGCCGCCAGCGCAGAACGTGCACTTGTCCATCTTGCCGCGCGCGCCGAAGCGGCCTTCCGACGGGAACTGCGGCGCGCCGAACGGGCAGGCGTAGGAGCAGTAACCGCAGCCAATGCAGGTGTCCTTGTCGTGCAGCACCAGGCCTTCGTCGGTGTGATAGAAGCAGTTGACCGGACAGACCGCCATGCATGGCGCGTCCGAGCAATGCATACAGGCGACCGAGATCGATTTCTCGCCGGGGATGCCGTCGTTCATCGTGACGACCCGCCGACGGTTCACGCCCCAGGGAATCTCGTTCTCGTTCTTGCAGGCGGTGACGCAGCCGTTGCATTCGATGCAGCGCTCGGTGTCACAGACGAATTTCATGCGTGCCATATCAATCCTCCAGTCAAGCTTTCTCGACGTTGCAGATCGTCGTTTTGGATTCCTGCATCATCGTCACGCTGTCGTAGCCGTAGGTGGTGCCGGTGTTGACCGCCTCACCGCGCACGATCGGCGCCGCGCCTTCCGGGTAGTAGGCCAGCATGTCGGCGCCCTGCCAGCGGCCGGCGAAGTGAAACGGCATGAACGCGGTGTCGACGCCGACCCGCTCGGTCACCAGCGCCTGAACATTGAGCCGCGCCCCGGTCGGGGTGCTGACCCAAACCCGATCGCCATTCTGGAAACCACGAGCCGCCGCAATCTTCGGATTAACCTCGATGAACATCTCCTGCTGCAACTCGGCCAACCACGGGTTGGAGCGGGTCTCATCCCCGCCGCCTTCGTATTCCACCAGCCGGCCAGACGTCAAGATCAGCGGGAATTTCTCATACGACTTGTCGGCGATCGCTTTTTGCTGCACCGTTTTGAACAACGTCGGTAGCCGCCAGAAGTCCTTCTTGTCATCGTGCGTTGGGTATTTCGCAACCAGATCGGGCCTGATTCCGTACAGCGGTTCGCGGTGAATCGGTATCGCGTCCGGGAAGTTCCAGACCACCGCCCGCGCCTTCGCGTTGCCGAACGGCATGCAACCATGATTTTTCATGACGACGCGAATGATGCCGCCCGACGAATCGGTCTTCCAGTTCTTGCCTTCTGCCGCCGTTTTTTCGGCGTCCGTTAACTCGCTCCACCAGCCGAGCTTCTTCATCAGCACATGGTCGAATTCGGGGTAGCCCGTCGTGATGTCGGCACCCTTGGAATGCGAGCCGTCCTCGGCCAGCAGGTTGACGCCGTCGCGCTCCACGCCAAAGTTGGCGCGGAAGTTGCCGCCGCCTTCCATCACGTTGAGCGACGTGTCGTACAGGTTGGCGCTGCCCGGATGTTTCATTTCCGGAGTGCCCCAAGACGGCCACGGCAGGCCGAAGTAGTCGCCCGCCAGGTCGTAGCCGCTTTCCTTGTCCTTGCCGGACTTGGCGCGCAAGGTGGTCGGGTCGAATGCAGCCATGTTGCGCATGTGCGCCTTGAGGCGCTCCGGACTCTGGCCGGTGTAGCCGATGGTCCAGACCGAGCGGTTGATCTCGCGCAGGATCTCCTCGGGCATGGGTTCGTCCATGCCCTTGACCTTCTGCATCTTGAAGTTCTTGGCCAGTTCGTCGCCAAAGCCGAGCTTTTGCGCGAGCTGCAACATGATCATGTGGTCGCTGCGGCTTTCCCACAGCGGTTCGATCACTTTTTCGCGCCACTGGAGCGACCGGTTCGACGCGGTTACCGAGCCGCTGGTCTCGAACTGGGTCGCGGCCGGCAGCAGATAAACCGCACGGTTCGGATTCAGATCTTCGGCCTTGCCCGGCATCGCGGCCATGGCGGCCGTTGCCGATGGATAGGGATCGACCACGACCAGCAGGTCAAGCATGTCCATCGCGCGCTTCATCTCCAACCCGCGCGTTTGCGAATTGGGCGCGTGGCCCCAATAGAACACGCCACGGAGATTGGAGTCCTGGTCGACGAGGTCGTTCTTCTCGAGCACGCCATCGATCCAGCGCGACACGGTGATGCCGCTTTTGCTCATCATGGCGGGCGAGGCGTAGCGCCCCTTGATCCAGTCGAAATCGACGCCCCAGACTTTCGCGAAATGGCGCCAACTGCCCTCGGCCAAGCCGTAGTAGCCGGGCAGTGAATCTGGGTTCGGCCCGACGTCGGTCGCACCCTGCACGTTGTCGTGCCCTCGGAAGATATTGGCGCCGCCGCCGGATTTGCCGACGTTCCCCAACGCCAATTGCAAGATGCACGAGGCACGCACGATGGCATTGCCGATCGTGTGCTGGGTCTGACCCATGCACCACACGATGGTGCCGGGCCGGTTCTCGTTCATCCAGGTCGCGACCTTGAGCACCTGCGCTTCGGGCACGCCGCAGACCTCCTCCACCTTGTCCGGAGTCCACTTGGCCAGCACTTCTTCCTTGATCTTGTCCATTCCGTAGACGCGATCGGCGATGTACTTCTTGTCTTCCCAGCCGTTCTTGAAAATGTGGTGCAGCACGCCGAACAGGAACGCGATGTCAGACCCAGAGCGGATGCGCACAAATTCATCCGCCTTGGCCGCCGTGCGCGTGAAGCGCGGGTCGACCACGATCATCTTGCAGCCCT